>NZ_CP126248.1 GCF_030142155.1 Arthrobacter sp. zg-Y820 | reverse complement strand
CGCGACACGATGGAGTTTCTGTTTTCCCTTAATCCGGGAGGTGGCTGGGGCCCGGTGATAGTTTTTAGATATCGGAAACAGTTTTAGATCATCCTGGGCCACCCGTCCAGCCGATGTTGTTCAGACTGAGATGGACTGAAAGCCCTCCCCCAGGGGCCGGATATGTAAGGACAAGATCATGACCACTGAAGGACCGAAGCGTGTTGGGCGCCGCTCCAAGGGAGACCGTAAGCTCATTGGCTTCCGTCTGGCGACCGACAAAGCGGAAGTTGTCAGTGAAATCGCTGCCGCCGAAGGCTACAGGTACGTCAGCGACTGGGTGGCCAGTGTTGTGGCCGAGCGTATCGAGAACACCGATTTGGATGGAATCCACCAGCAGCAGGAGGAACTTCCGATCAGCCGTATCGCTTAAATACAGAAGGCCCGCAGGATAGCGGGCCTTCGAAGTATGTGACTTTCGCCTGACAAGCTTGCCGGCGACGCAGGTCGAAAGTCGATTTTTTTTACAACCGTCATTCCTGTTAGGGAGAGCCGGTCCTTTTTCATTCCGTTAGGGGAATAACACCATCGTACATCAGCCTGCCCCCGAACTGCCAGACTCACAGAGTCACAGCGTGTCGAGCGTGCCCACGTCGCGAGACGAACCCTCGCAGCTCTGGTCGTCCCTGGCTCCGTTGCTTGCTGGACAGCCCCGTGTGCGCCTGTCCAAGGATGGCGGCCGCTCCTATCCGCAGCGCTTTGAGCGCGACCTGACGCCGGGGCTGCCGTCCCATCCGGCAGCCGTGCGGATCTTCGGCAAGGACGGAACCTGCGCTGCCATCTTCCTGGACTTTGACTCCTCCATCGCCGGAGTGGACTGGGTCGAAGCCGACGTCCGGACCGCCCAGTCGTTACTGCACAGTGTCGGCGGCCGCTGGATTGAGGACTACTCCCCCAATGGCGGCCGCCATCTCTACATCCCCCTGGCCGAACGGGTGAGCTTCTCCGAGGCCCGTGATCTCGTTGAAGCGCTCGGGACCCGTTTCAGGACCCTGGATAAAACCCCGCACCAGAACCTGCTGCACGGCTGTATGCGGACACCAGGCAGCCCCCACAAGCGGGGCGGACACCAAATGCTGGCCATGAGCCTGTCCATGGCCTACGACGTCGCCCGCCGACGGAACAGCGCAGACGTATGGAAAGCACTCACAGCCGAGCTGGCCCGGGACATCGCTGCCGCCCGCGCCTACCGGCTGGAGCAGGCAACCCCGGCCGCCTTGGAATCCCCCGGTCCGGCCGGCGTCGAACAGAGCCTGCGGATTTCCCGTGCCATGCAGCGCATCGCCGTCACCGGCTTGTACGAGGTGAACCGGTACCAATCCGACTCCGAGGCACGCCAGGGTGTCATCGCCGGCGCAGTCGCCGCAGGACTGGCACTTACCGAGGTCCAACGCCGGATGAAGCAGGGACTTTGGCCCGGACTAGCCTCTTTCTATGCACGCTATCCGGCCCGTCACCGGGTCGCGGCACTGCAGCGGGACTGGCGCAATGCCCTCAGCTTCGTACAAAGAAACCAGGATCAACCACATGGAAAGAACAATGTCCGTATCTCCCCCACAAGCGGGCCCCCCACACAGGCGGGGGGCTTACATGGTGGTAACTCGGTGATCCTTACCGACGATAACGAGCATCGCTTCATCCGTTCCTGGCGGAACGCTCTACGTCTGGTGGAATACCGGTACCAGACCCGGATAGGACTGGCGCGGAGGATGGTGCTGCGCGCCCTGGGGGAAGCCGCCCACAAGAGTGCCAGCCGTTACATTGAGTTCGGTGACCGGGCCTTGGCCGTGGCCACCGGTATGGACCACACCACTGTTGGTTTCCACCTGCGCGGCTTGCGTTCCGAGAAGGATCCGTTGGTGGTCCTGATCGAAGCCGGCCGCGGCACCAAGGGTGATCTTTACATGCTGACCATTCCGGAAACCACGTTGAAGGCCGTGAAGGAGCTGCCATGGAAGAAGGGGAAGGTGCATGCCCTGCGCCCGGTCTTTAGGGAATTGGGGCTGCCGGCGGCCTTCGTGTACGAGGCGCTGGAGAACTCCCCTGTCCCCCTCTCGACCATGGAAGTCGTCCGAACCACCGGACTGTCCCGGACGGCAGCCACCGAGGCACTGGAAATGCTTGCAGCCTGGAACCTGGCCTCCCGGGACGCCGGATGGTCCGTCGTGGCCGCCACCTCGCTGAACACCTTGGCCGAATACTTCGGGGTCCTCGAGGCCGTCGCAGCGCAGATCCACACCTATCGGATCCAGCGCGCCCAATGGCGCGATTGGCTCTCCCGCCATTCCAACGTCGTGCCACTCCTACCAGCACCCGAGGATGATTATCCGTGGGAGGACTTCGAGGGCCCCCCCGATGACCTGACCTTGGCCGATCTGGCCTTCCAAGCTGCCGGCTAGGACCACCAGACTCTGTTAGTCCGTGAGTCTGGTATTTCCCGGCCTGTGGAACAGGGCAGGAAATGTTCCAATCCGGCAGCCGAGGAACGGTGCCCGGGCACACGGCGCGTCCCTAATACCGCGGCGGCAGGTTCAAGGAGTCGCGCAGTTCGCTCTCCGTGGTGCCCGATAGATCTGCCTTGCGCTCCAGCAGCAGATCAATGGCCACCCGGACCAGGGTGTTATCCGTGATCCGCTCCCCCATGCCCAGCTTGGAGTTATTGATCGTCATGGTCAGGATCTTCAGGTCCATGGCCTGGTCCTGGAAAACCCGCAGCTCCTTGCGGACAAGCTGTGTGTAGTGGGGACGCACCGAAGCTGCTGGCAGGTCTTCCTCCCCCGCGGCAGACGCCTGCTGCGTCGCCTGTACGGGAGCAGCTGCCGGAGCCGGTTTGGCCGCGACCGGTGGCCTGACCGGCTGGCCGTTTGGGCCCACCTGCGGCTGGACCGCAGCCGGTGGTGAGACCTGCGGTTCCGGCTGTTGTGGGATCGATGTCGTCGCAGGTACGGCGGGAGGGGGCGGCAACATGTCCTTGAAACTTCTTTTGACGGCCATGGTCCCTATCCCCTGTTCTCGTTGACCCAGATGCTCAGCAACTCCCGGGCGACGTCCTTGTAGTCCCCGGCTGCCTTTTCCGCGTTCCGGCTTGTCTCGTATGTAGTGACGACATTGCCCGTCATGGGAGCGCGTTCATGAATCTTGTATGAGCGGACAAAGGACTTGCAGACCTTCAACCCGTACTCCCGCAGGGTTTCCTGCGCCTCGGTCGCGTCGCTGATGGAGCGTGAATCTACCTGTGTGACTAAAACCCGGTAGTCCAAGCCGCTGGGCTGAACGATGGAGCTAAAGGTGTTGATCAGGGGAAGCATGGCCAGAGCGGTGGGCTCGCTGGGCAGCAGGACGAAGTCAGAGTTGTCCACGACGGCTTTCAGGACTTCTGCATTGTCCAGATTTCCCGGGGTATCCACGTAGATAGTGTCGTAGTCGAGATCACGCATCTGCTTGAGCAGAGAGGGATCAGTTTCACTGACGACGTCGAAGGGCAGCTGCTTGCTCTCTGGGAGCTGGTCTGCGGTTTCAGCCCAGGTCGTCACGGACCTCTGGGGGTCGACGTCAACGACGAGGACCTTGGAATGCTCCGCCGCAACGGCGCCCAGATTCATCACCGTGGTGGACTTACCTGCACCACCTTTTTGGTTGATGACGGCGACGACCCTCATTGATGCTTCCTTCTGTCATTGAGCTGCTGGGCGCCGACGACGAAGGAATGGGTCCACGCTCTAACTGAGCGGGGTTCACAAAAGATGGGAACTGCTAATCCAGTGGTCGCCGGCATGCGATTGAGCCCAAGCTATCAGCCATTTACTGAATTTGATGGGATTTCAGTCCGTGACACGCAGAGTCTGTAAGTTCGTCTTTGAGTGCCAGAGTCACCGATAACCAAAGTTGGGGAGTCACAGACTTCCAGACTCTGTTAGTAAAGTCGCCGTTTGATGTCCCCACTCCCCCGGGGTTGTACAGATGCATCTCGATTTACAGCGATCGTCGTGTCACAACTGCGCTCGGGCCGGGCACTCACGGCGTTATGGGGTCAATCGCTGACCTGCAGCGTGCAATGCAGTAAGTTGAATACGCTGGGGCGGACGGTCCAAGATGAACATTTCAGACAACCTGGCATGCAATCCAGACATGGAAACTCACGGAGTCCGCGTGTCTGTGAGCCATTAACTAGGTTCATGATGACGGGCCGTTATGAACCCTGTACTCGGGAGCGAGGCGGGATGCCCGCGGTTTAGAGGCATAGGGCGGAAGACTCCGGGCGCCAGACTCAGTGAGTATGGAACTCAGTGAGTCACGGAGCAGTGCCGGCCACCGAAAACGCAGCCGGGGAGTCACGGAGTTACGGACTCTGTTAGTCAACGCGCCCTTCAATGCCCCCACTCCCCGGGGTCGTACAGATGCATCAAGATTCGGGCGATCGAAATGCAGCCAGGTGGATGTGCAGGGAGGCGTGGGTGAACATCCCACGAAGTCAGGCCGATAAGTGCATACTCGTGATCTCACAGAGTCACAGAGTCGCAGAGTCCGTGAACAACGGATATGGTGCTGGCTGAGGTTGAACCCGTGTTCTCGAGGGTGAGGAATGCCCGCGACTCAATGAAGTAAGCAAGCAAGGACGGGCTCCGGGCGCCAGACTCAGTGAGTATGGAACTCAGTGAGTCACGGAGCAGTGCCGGCCACCGAAAACGCAGCCGGGGAGTCACGGAGTTACAGACTCTGTTAGTCAACGCGCCCTTCAATGCCCCCACTCCCCGGGGTCGTACAGATGCATCAAGATTCGGGCGATCGAAATGCAGCCAGGTGGATGTGCAGGGAGGCGTGGGTGAACATCCCACGAAGTCAGGCCGGTAAGTGCATACTCGTGATCTCACAGAGTCACAGAGTCGCAGAGTCCGTGAACAACGGATATGGTGCTGGCTGAGGTTGAACCCGTGTTCTCGAGGGTGAGGAATGCCCGCGACTCAATGAAGTAAGCAAGCAAGGACGGGCTCCGGGCGCCAGGCTCAGTGAGTATGGAACTCAGTGAGTCACGGAGCAGTGCCGGCCACCGAAAACGCAGCCGGGGAGTCACGGAGTTACAGACTCTGTTGGTCAACGCGCCCTTTGGTGCCCCCACTCCCCGGGGTCGTACAGATGCATCAAGATTCGGGCGATCGAAATGCAGCCAGGTGGATGTGCAGGGAGGCCTGGGTGAACATCCCACGAAGTCAGGCCAGTAAGTGCATACTCGTGATCTCACAGAGTCACAGAGTCGCAGAGTCCGTGAACAACGGATATGGTGCTGGCTGAGGTTGAACCCGTGTTCTCGAGGGTGAGGAATGCCCGCGACTCAATGAAGTAAGCAAGCAAGGACGGGCTCCGGGCGCCAGGCTCAGTGAGTATGGAACTCAGTGAGTCACGGAGCAGTGCCGGCCACCGAAAACGCAGCCGGGGAGTCACGGAGTTACAGACTCTGTTCACCCGCAGATTCTGTGAGTATGGGACTCAGTGAGTCACTGAGTGACGCCAGCCGCCGGCGGCGGTTGCACTTACGAAGCTCACGGACTCTATGATTCAGAGGCCGACCTGGGGTGGCTGCTACCAGAACGGCGCCGAAACTGCCGAGTACCGGAGGCTCAGAGTCCCAGACTTACTTCCAATCGAACGCGACGTCCCGAGTACAGTCTGTTTGTCCGTTGGCCTGTATATCCGGGGGAGAAGGTCCCTCCCGGCTAAGGTATCCACAAACAGAGTCTGTCAGTCTGTGAGTCAATAGTGCGTTCAGTTAGGCAATCATGCTCGTTGTCGCCGGTTCCGGAGTGCGGTACGCCCTGTCGAACCATGAAATCTCAGGGGAGTGGAGCAAGAGGAAGCTGCCCTGACTGAACGCTCCCGATATTCCGTTCCGCTGCGCAGACCAGTGCCTCTGTGAGTTCGTGACAAGCAGATTCTGGGTCGGCTGACAAGGTCCCCCAAGCATCGTTGTGAAGGCTCGTATGCCGGTAGCCACTGTGCGCAATCGGTTCGTGACTACGGGACCTTAGTACGGGACTCTGTGCGTGGCCATCCCGAGAATTCCACAGTTGCCGGCCATTCCGACCCGATACTCGCGATATTGCGGCATGTCCTGGCATTGAGAGGCAGGCGTCCGAGTTCGGGCATGGGGAACTGATCGGGAGCTGCTAAACAGTAGTTGCGATCACACGGGCCTGCGCACGGGTCGATCTCACAGACTCTGTTAGTCAACGAAGTACGCGGAGATGATGAAGTGACAACACCACCCTTGGCGAGTCCTTTGGATCACAAACGCACCAGCTCTCGCTGTGCCAAGTGGGGAGTCTGGGAGTAACAGAATCTGTGTTTGGGCTGGGAGCTTCCCGGTTTACTTGGTTACCTCACGCTGAAAGTCTGGAAGGCCGAAAGTTCGCGCTGGAAAGGACGCCACCCGGCCTGACGATCCAGGCATTCCTGTAATCAGCGGTGCGGGGGAGGGGCAGGGAACCAGACCCATGACTGAGACGGGACACACCGGCGAAGCATGTCTCGTTACCCATGCCCGTTTGATCCGGGGAGTAGCTCGAAGGCGTTGCAGTCAGGGGCCCGCGCCTTTACTTCTTTTTCTTGGCCCCGGGTACAGAAAAGCCCGCCGGTAGGACTAATGATGCCGGCGGGCTGAACGGTGTTACTTCTGCTTGGCGGCTGCAGCTTCCCGGGCGAGCACAATGATGCCCAATACTGCGGTCGGGAGCCCTCCGGCGAGGGTAAAGAGAGCAGCTCCCGGGAACCAACTGTTCCAAGCCATGAAGGCGTCGATAGTGATCAGCCAGACTGTCGATCCGAGCAGCATCGTGGGGATCTCACAGGACCGGCGGCGGTGCTTGGCCATGATCATGATTCCGAGTGTCAACGCTGCAAGGGTCCCAATCAGGTGGAAAAAGATTAGGAATCCAATCAACGGGGGCGTGTAACTGGAGATCGTGAACAGCATCGCAACGAGCATGAGCAGGTTCCAGAAGCCGAGGATGATTCCGAAGATTCCGGCACTTATACGCAGGCCGGAGGATGGCGGACGCTGAACCGGGGCGTTGTAGGGCTTCTGGTAATAGATGGACGGCGCTGGCTGGCCGGGCGGTGCCTGAACATAGACGGCCTGCTGTCCCGGTTGCAGGTAAACGAACTGAGGTGCAGGCGCTCCGTTGGGTTCAGGTGGCGGTGGTTGAGTGTCCGGACGGTTCTCCATGGTGGCCTTTCGAGACTTATGGCCGTCGATCGGCACGAAAGCAGATCATACCTGCTTCCGGGAGCCCTAACTTCAGGCGCCGGGAGGTCTAAAATGATGATGGATGACCCCATAGGTTTTGACCCGCACAAAGTCGCGCTCAACGGTGTCACAAACCCCAACCCTCCGCTAGCTGGACACAGCGGCCAAACACCTGCCAACTCAGCCGTCCCCTACCAACGAGAGATAAAACGCGGCGGCGACCGGGGGCGCTGACCTAAGTAGTGTCTGTTTAGCATCCATGTCCGGCATGTGGGCGGCGGCAGATTCGGGGTTACTCAAGGCCGGTTGCGGTGGGCAGGTCCAGCCCGGCTTCTTCTTCGTAGAGGACGTTGGCTTCTACGTACTCTCGGATGCTTGCGCCGGTAAGAGTCTTCTGAGCTGTTATGCCGTCCTGATAAAGACTCATCAAGTAGTCCTTCCCATCGGTCGCCACAACGGCATCGCCGACGACAGCCGTAAATTCTTCGAAGTCAAGGAAGGCCTCTTCGGCTTCCCGGAAAGCGCTCTGACAGGATTCCGGCATGGGCGGCGCGGGTTCGGTGATGAAATTGGTGTGAGTGACCGGATCCGAGGTTGGCGCTGCCACGAACCCGATAACCCCTCCCGTTAGAGAATCCCCAGGGTCCCTGCGGCGATTTTGGTGCGGCTGGTCGATTTCCCTTGCCATGTCCGGGATTCCCGCAGGCGACGCGGGCGGAGACACTTTGGCCTGGGATTCCGTTTGGACGTTGTCTCAAGGTGTTCGTCTTGGATCCCGTGGTTGTAAGACACGACCCCGAGAAGGCTGATCGTCGGCCCAGTTCCTAGCCGATCTGCATGCGAAGCGAAACGTCAATACCGGTTTCGGCACATGCCCGCGGCTCAGTCCTCAGCGAGGTGGACCGGATGTCATGTCGGGCGACCCGAGCAACATTTTCCGCATGGATTATGGATAAACTCAGGCTCGCATCGGTAGAGCATAGCCGGGCTAGCCACGGTCTGGCTCTTGACGAGAATCAGCCCAGCAGGGAAGACGCCTGGCAGCTGAGGCACATAGCCAGGCATGGGAACTATCGTCACTGAGTACGAAATGCCGTAGTGCTTCCCTACGGAGGCGCCGAGGCACAGGGCAAATGCGGGAGTGGAGCGGAGCTCTGCATCCCCTCGCCTCCACCGTTACAACTACCGTGCTCGGCATTAGCAGGAGAATCACCCACGAGCGTGCGAATGCCCTCGGTTGGGCAGCGCGGAAAAACTTGCACCCGTGAAGGGGAGGGAAAGGACGACTCCGGGTCAAACGCAATGCATACTAAGCGAGCGGGCAGTGCAGTTCAACAGCTCTCACTGTTCCAATTTAAAGTATGGAAGATCTATGGGCCGAAAAGTATGGAGGATTCCTGCATGTGGAATTGTCTTGTCCGTCCTGAAGGTCAGAACCTAGCTTTGGCCCCCTAAGTAACCTGGTTTTCGAACCCTTCCCAGCAAGGCGGTATCCCCATGACCTCAACGTTGAGGCGAATCGTTTCCCTGATGGCTACAGCGGCAGTGGGCGCTACCGCACTAACCTCTTGTGCGGGCAGCAATGCCGGCCCCACGATTGCGGCTGGAGATGTACTCCTTGAGGGAGAAGAGCTGATCGCTGCGGCTACCGACGGGGAGCTTTCGTTCTACTGCGCAGCTGCTCCGGCTGCGTGCGAAGCGATCGCTGAGGGATTCGAGGCGGAGTATGGCGTCTCGGTAAATGTTCTTCGTTCCACCAGTCCGGACCTTTCGTCACGGTACGCCTCCGAAAAGCAGTCCCGAGCCAGCACCGCGGACGTCCTGCTCCACTCGGACATCCAATTTATCGCGGCTGGGTTGGAGGAAGGGCTGATTACCTCCTTCGAGGAAGCAGGGTACTTGTCTGACGAGTTTCCCGCTGAATGGGTTGCTAACTCCAGCGGAATCTCTGGCACTCCGTTCATCTCTGAGGGCATCGGTATAGCAATCAACACAGACCTGGTCAGCGAACAAGACCGACCCAAGGATTGGATGGATCTGGCCGCCCCCAAGTGGAAGAGCAAGATGACCGGACCTGCCGCAGTTGTCTCTGGCTACCCGCCACTATTGGGCACGCTTTCGGACCATGTTGACGGACTGATCGAAGGACTCAGGCCTCAGGAAATCGTCGAGAATGACGGCGGCATGGTCTCGCTGACCGAGGCGCTGGGGGCCGGACAACATCAGATCCAAGTCCTCGCTAGCCCCGTTGTCGTGGGCGCCGCCCAGGAAAAGGGCGCTCCACTTGACTTCATTTGGCCTAAGAGCGGAGTGACGGGACCGGCCTTCGCCTACACCCTCAACCCAGAACCGGCGAATGCGAATGCACAAAAGCTCTTCGCGCAGTACGTCACTTCTCCGGAAGCCAGCGAAGTCCTCGCGAGCATCAGCGACGGATACGCAGCCGCTTACCTGGACTTGAAATTTGATTATTTCCCACCAAATTTCGAGTACTACATGAAAGACGGTATGCAGAGCGTCATTGACGCGATGGGCGGCGAGTGACATCGCATTGGTTCCCTCGGTTTATCGGACATAGTTGAAAGGCGCGGCGACGTGACACTCCTAACCCCACCCAAACCTGACACCACCCCGCCGGTCAGCGTACGACGCCGACAGGTGATTGCGCCGGCCAAGATCGTCGTCCTAGCTGTAAGCGTCGTTGTCAGCTTGCTCATTGGATACCCACTTCTCCGAGTGCTGACTGGAATCTTCTGGGTCGACGGGAAGCTCAGCCTGGCAGCCATTTCGGAAACGCTTGCGTTACCGGAACTGGGCGAGATTCTCTTCGACACCGGGGTTGTCGTGGTCAGCGCCGTGGCGCTGGCCATGGTCATTGGATCGGTCTTCGCTTGGCTCAATGAGCGCACTGACGCCAGGATGGGCCTGCTCACCGATATCCTTCCCATCGTCAATTTCCTCATGCCCGGTATCGCCACAGCCGTGGGCTGGTTACTGCTGCTCTCTACGGAAGCTGGGTACATCAACCAGGTGATCCGGGGCATCCTCAACACATTCTTTGGGACGGATATCCAGACGGGCCCCTTTTCGGTCCACAGCTACTACACCGTCATCGGCGTGTACACGCTGACTCTCGTTCCCTTCGTGTACTTGGTCGTCTCGGCCGGACTGCGCAATCTCGACTCTAGGCTCGAGGAATCCTCTCGCATGAGTGGCGCAGGCGTTATCCAGACACTGAGACGGGTGACTCTGCCCGCGCTGCGGCCGAGTCTCTTGAGTGGCATGTTCCTGGCAGTCTGGTTCGGTTTCGCTATCTTCTCAGTACCTGTCGTCCTAGCCGAACCGGGGGGGATCAAACTTATCTCAGTGGAAATCGTCAACCTGCTCACGGAAACCTACCCAGCTGAAACGGCACCTGCCCTCGGTCTCAGCTCCGTCATTCTGGTAGCCCTAGGCATTATCTGGGTACTGCAGCAGAAGTCCCTCGGCGGGCGGCGGTCGGCGACCCTCGGGGAAAAGGGTGCCGGCACGGGGCGGATTAAGCTGGGTCGACTACGAAACTGGGCCCGAGCATTCATGCTCCTCTATCTGGCGGGGGCTGTCGTGCTCCCCTTAGGCGCACTCGTCCTAGTTACGCTGAATGGGTTCTGGGGAAAGCCCCGATGGGGAGAACTATCCCTGACGCCCTTGTTCGAAGTGCTGTCCACAGCAGCGAACCTCGATGCAGTCTTGAACAGCCTTACGTTCGCCGTCGTGGTTGCAACCGTCACCACCCTGATCGGGGCTTGCATGGCTTGGGCGGCGGTTACATCACCCGGTCGTTTGTCGGCGGCAGCTGCCACTATCGCAAAGGTACCCGCTGCGGTCCCGCCCATCGTCATCGCGGTTGGCATCGTTCTCGCCTTCGGCGGGACCCCGTTCTACTGGGGCGGTTCAGCCCTGATCTTGATTGTTGGATTTTTCATCGTCTCCATGCCTGAGGCATCCATTACTTCCGAGGCGGCCCTCGGGCAGATCGGTCGAGAACTGGGGAATGCCTCGTCTCTGTCCGGGGCATCCCCCTTGCGCACCTTCCGTTCTGTCTACTTGCCGCTAATGATGCCCGGTCTCATGGCCGGCTGGGCCTTAATGTTCGTTCGCATCATGGCAGACGTGGAAATGTCGGTTCTCCTGGCTAGTACCCAGACTCCAGTCATCGGATTCCGTCTCCTCGGCATTTACCAGGGCGGGGGGGGTTATGCAGAACTCGCAGCTCTCGCCTTGTTTGTAACGCTCGTATCCATGACCATGGTGACCCTCGCCCTGGGCACCACCGCCGCCCTGCAGCGTCGGCGGAATCGTTGAAACCTACAACCAGCCCTGAGGAGTGCCTTCCATGACAGTCGTAGCGGCCACGGCCAAGACATCGATGAATACTGCGAACGCAACACAGCCCACTTTGAGCATTCGTGATCTCAACAAGGTCTTCCAACGCAAGGGCGGTGGGACTGTATCTGCGATCGCTAACACCTCGATGGAGGTGGCCCGTGGAGAGTTCCTCGTCCTGTTGGGTTCCAGTGGATGCGGCAAAAGTACGTTTCTACGCACAATCGCGGGCCTGGAGCATGCAGACAGCGGGGTTATCGACAGCCACGGGGAGGTGTGGTACTCCTCCGCTGACAAGATTGCGATTCAGCCGGAGCGCCGCAACATAAGCATGATCTTTCAGTCATACGCCTTGTGGCCCCACATGACCATCTTCGATAACGTCGCGTACCCCCTGACTACAGAACGCCCGAAGCCATCGCGTTCGGAGATAAAGGAGCGGGTCATGGAAGTTCTCGCTCTTGTCGGAATCGAAGAATTGGCGCATCAGTATCCAACGCAGGTAAGCGGTGGCCAGCAGCAGCGAGTGGCCTTAGCTCGCGCGCTTGTCCGCGGCTCTGAATTGGTCCTTTTCGACGAACCATTGTCCAATGTCGATGCACGCGTCCGAGACCAGCTCAGGGCGGAGATCCGCTCCATGCAGCAGCGGCTGGGCTTCACAGCGATCTACGTCACCCACGATCAAGAAGAAGCACTGGCTATCGCTGACCGAATCGCCGTCATTGACAAAGGCAAAGTTGCTCAACTCGGGACGCCCCGCGAGGTCTACTTACAGCCGGCGAACGTGCGGGTGGCCCGCTTTGTTGGGAAGCTCAACGAAATCGGGGGAGTCATCATCTCCACGACCGACGAGGGCGCTCTGACGGTCCGAACAGAAATAGGCGACATTGTCGCCGGGTCGGCCGAGGACGGCCTGACTGTCGGCGACGAGTGTGTTGCAGTCTGTCGCCCGGACCGCATGAGATTCAGCAGTCCAAACAGCGACGAGGTGAATCTCTTCGATGGGACCATCAAGAGCTCACACTTCTTCGGATCATTCACCGACACCCATTTTTCGATCGGCTCCCGTTCCTTCCTCCACCTCGAGATCGGTGACAAACCGCTGCCGATCGGCGAGAGAGCGCTGATGGCAGTCTCACCGTGTGATGTTCGAGCGCTCAAGCCGATGGCTTAAGGAATTCGATCCCGAAAAGGTCTGAGCGATGAAAGGAAGTCAATCTTGCGCGGTGTGGTATTCCCTGGCGACAGCACTATTGAGTTCATTGATGTGCCGGACCCTGTGGCGGGAATCGGAGAAGTCGTCATCGAGATCAAGGCCTCGGGGCTATGCGGAAGTGACCTGCACTTCTATCACTACCGAGCAGCGCCCGGGGTGAATCGACATCCACGCGTCGCATCGCCCAGTGGTCGGATCATCGCCGGACACGAACCCTGTGGCGTGGTGGCAGAGGTCGGCCCATCCGTGGATCCTGCCTTGGCATCCGTCGGGGACCGAGTCATGGTGCACCACTATTGGGGCTGTACCCGCTGTCGTCACTGTCGCATCGGGTGGCCACAGATGTGTGAGACACAAATGCCCCGGATGTACGGAATGACTGACCACGGTGCACATGCGCCCTTCCTCAAGGTACCGGCAGCGACTGTCATTCCCATGCCTGAGGACCTCTCCTTCTTGGCGGGGGCGGCCATATCGTGCAGCGCTGGTACGGCCTTTGAAGCACTCATGCGCGTCAATCCTTCCGGCAAGGACACCATCGCAGTGTTTGGCCAAGGGCCGGTCGGACTGGCAACAAGCCAGATCGCTGCCGGTCTGGGGGCCCGTGTTATTGCACTCGATGTCAATCCGGAACGCTTGGAATTAGCCAAAAGGATAGGCGCGGACGTGGTCCTGAACCCCGACAAAATTGATGCCGCGGAGGCGCTCAGGGACCTGACCGGGGGGAGAGGGGCCGACTATGTCATCGAGACATCCGGCGTCTCATCGGCGAGGTCGGAGGGCATCGATGCCCTCCGGCCCTGGGGGAAAATCCTGCTCCTGGCCGGTGGATCGGCCTTGGAATTCGGCGACGTCGACCTGATCACGACGCGCCAGATCGGCATTGAGGGATCGTGGACCTTTTCCAGCGTCAGCCAGGCTGAATGCGCCCGCTTCGTCGTGGAGAAAAACATTCATCTGGACGCCCTCTACACCCATACCTGGTCCATAGAGCAGGCTGCAGAAGGTTATGAACGTTTCGCGAAGCAAACCGATGGAAAAGCTGCACTGGTGTTCTGAAAGCACACAGAAGAGTGAGTGCGTTCTTCGACGCAACTACCTAAGCCCAATCACATAGCGCCACAACAGAGGAGAACCCATGAAGTTGGGCATATTCAATGACAACCGGATCGGGCTCATCGTCGCCGATCAGACTCTCGACATCACTGCCCTAGTCGCAGATCTTCCCGGCGATACCGGTCGGGGATGCCTTCAGGGAGTCATCGCAGCAGGAGACCTCTCGTCGATTCTCTCCGCAGAGCGACTGGCCACTGCGCCGCGGGCTCAGGGAGACATCCAGTGGAAGACGCCGATCTTATACCCCTCCAAGATCATCGGTGCCCCAGCCAACTACCGCAATCACGTGGAAGAGATGGGAAACCCCACCACCATTGAACAGTGGGGGCTGTTCCTGAAGGCCACCTCATCGATCATTGGTCCGGACGAAACGATTCATTTGCCATACAGCGACGTCCGGACCGATCAGGAGGGCGAACTCGCCGTCATCATCGGTACAAAAGCGAAAAACGTCCGGCCCGAGAACGCCCTCGACTATGTCTTCGGCTACAGCTGCATTCTCGATATCACTACGCGGTCTACAGAGGACCGTTCCATGCGAAAGTCCTACGATACGTTCACGCCGCTCGGTCCCTACATCGTCACCGCTGATGAAATCGCGGACCCAGACAATCTCCAGCTTCGCTGTTGGGTAAACGACACGCTTCGCCAGGATGCCAATACGTCGGCCATGATCTTTGGTGTACGAGACCTCATCGCGTATGCCAGCTCGGTGATGACGTTGCATCCCGGGGACGTCGTAGCCACGGGAACACCGGAGGGCGTGGGAGGCCTTATCGACGGGGACACCGTCGTCGTAGAAATCGAGAATGTAGGGACTCTTTCTGTCGCTGTCTCGGCTGAGCACGCAGTGCCCTACGCCAGCCGCCCTCGAGCCGGGAGTCGAAGAGAAACCTCCTTACAATCTCAAGCAGTAAGCGCATAGAGGCGACCACTGAATGCCTCTCCCCACGAGCTCAGAGACCACCACTGCTTCGATTCGTGATTGGTTCTTCGGTGCGCGACCGCAGACGCTACCCGTCGCCGTGACCTCCGTCTTAGCCGGCACTGCGATTGCCGCCACAGCCGGGGCGGTGTCATGGCCGAAGGCGGCGCTGGCACTGATCACCGTCATCGGTGTGCAGGCGGGAGCAAACTATGCCAATGACTACTTCGACGGTATTAAAGGAACTGACAAAGTAAGAGTGGGCCCAGCCAGACTCGTTGCCTCCAAACTCGCCCCTCCCCGGCAGGTGCTCCTTGCCGCCATCCTCTGCCTCGCCGTAGCAGCCGTCTCTGGAATAATCCTCGCAGTGACCAGCGACAGCCGGCTACTCATCGTGGGCGCTGTATGCCTCATCGCAGCCTGGACCTATACGGGCGGGCCTAAGCCCTACGCCTATCTAGGGCTGGGCGAAATTATGGTGTTCCTGTTCTTCGGCCCAGTCGCGGTGAGCGGAGTGGTATATGTACAGGCTGGTTCACTCAATGGACTGTGGGTGACGACTCTGGCAGCTGGTACTGGTGTCGGTATCCTCACTGCGGCGGTAATGCTCACCAACAATCTCCGCGACATCGAGACCGATCGAGATGTTGGGAAGATTACTCTGGCGGGGGTCATCGGGGACAAGAAATCGCGTTTGCTTTACATGGCGTTTCTCGGCATCGCCTTAGCCTGCCTCGGGATCGTGGCGATGCAGGGATTCCCCCTTGTATTGCTCGGCCTGGTCTATCTCATCTTCGCCGTCCCTGCGGGAGTATCTGTAATCCGCGGCGCACAGGGACGAGATCTGGTGCCGGTATTGGCACGAACGAGCCTGGCAGAACTGCTTTGGGGAGCAGGACTCTTCGCGGGGGCTCTGCTGGCCTGACAGGGCTGCCGCGCCTTCAGCAGGCTTGAATTAGACTGCATCGGGCTGCCCCGTCCGCGCGGAGAGATCAGATTCAATGTCAGCCACGGTCTTGGCGATCAGTGTGTTGAGGTCAGTAATCTTGTCGCGGCCAAACCTCGAGGTCGGCATTGCGACGGAGATGGCAGCCAGAACGTTTCCGTCGGGAGCACACACAGGCTGGGCGATTGCCGTAACTTCGCGCTCCGTCCGTTTCCGCTGATCGTTGATCGCGAAGCCGCGGCGTCGGACAGAGGCCAATGATTTCTCCAAGGCATCGAAGCTCTCACCATCGAAATCTGGCGCCTGGATAAGTCGTTCCCTCAATTCGCCTTGTCTGAGAGCGGCTAACAAGACGCGCCCACCAGAGAGATCCCATGCAGGAAAAAGCAGACCGTCCCTGTCGCCGACTTTAAGGAGATGAGTGGATTCGACCGTGGCCACAAAACGGACCTGGGCGCCAGAAAGAACCTGCAGGCTGACCGTCTCCTTGGTCATGTCCCGGAGGGCTTGCAAATGGCTTATGGAAACGGCTCGAAGCTCGGCAATAGCCGCGGTAGCCATCTCGATGGAACGCATCGCCGGGCCGGCATTGTAGCGTCGGGCTTCGTCCTGTTGCGCGAAGCCCCGGTAGACGAGCGTCGAGAGCAGCCGATGGGTCGTCGACCGCGCAATCCCCATACGATCGGCGAGATCTGAGCTGCGCATGGGACCTTCTTGCTGCAGGAGCAACGCCAACCTGAGGGCGAGGTCGACGGACGAAACAGGATACGTCGGCTTATTTGCCATGACAGACCGGACTTTCGTTGGTGGGAACCGTCGGGAGATTCTCGAGGATGGAATCTTCTGGATCGTTCTGTGGAATCAACCTAGCGTATTTTAGCAGCGGCCCGCATTCGAGCTAGCTTCAAAAAAACCTTGACTCCCGTAGGTCCATTCCTGAGGGGAGTAACCAGAAAGCGAGGATGACATGTCAGTTTCCATAGATAAGCCCGAAGTCACCAGTGCGTTGGACGAGTCCTTCTACGCTCGCGTCAAGGACGCAAACCTGGTGCCACTGTGGCGCGTCCCCGGGACCGACGCGCCCGAGCCGGAACCTGCCGAGGTTGCATGCCTGTGGCGCTATGACGAGACCATGTCCCTGCTCGATGAAGCGGCCGCAGTGCAGCTGGGTGGGGAGTCTGACCGGCGGGCGCTCAACGCGGTGAATCCCGCCCGTATGTGGGGCACCACTCAGAGCATGGTGGCGGGTTACCAGATGGTGCTGCCGGGCGAGACCGCGCCGGCGCATAGGCATACGCCCGCGGCGATTCGCCTCATGCTCTCCGGCGTTGGGTACACCACGGTTGATGGGGAGGCGGTCAAAATGGAGCCAGGGGATCTGGTGCTGACACCGGGCTGGACCTGGCACGATCACCGCAATACTGGGCATGAGCCCATGGTGTGGCTTGACGGGCTCGACGTGCCGTTTGTCCGGGGTATGAACGCACAGTTCTATGAAGAGTTGGCTGACAAGCAGCTGCAGCCCCTCACCGTGCCAGAAGACGCCAGCCAGCGCAGGTTTGGAGCGGGCATGATCCCCAGCGACGAACCTGCAAGCACTCAGCACTCGCCGCTCACAAAGTACCCCTACTCCGCAACGTTGGCGAGCCTGGAGAGACTGCGCACCGTCAAGGGAGATCCAGAACATGGCGTGTCGATAGACTTCATCAACCCCCTCACGGGTGAATCCGTCCTTGCAACGGTCGCCTGCAGCATGTCGCTTCTTCCGTCCGGACGCTCGAGTCAGCAGCGCCGCCACACTTCCAGCTCGGTGTTCTGCGTAACCCAGGGGGAGGGGTACTCGATTATCAACGGTACGCGCTTCGACTGGTCCGACAAGGACTTCTTCGTCGTCCCCTCGTGGGCTTGGTATGAGCACCACGCAACGAGCAGTGAAGACGTCACACTCTTCTCAATGAGCGACAGACCGATGCTGGAGCCGTTTGGCCTGTACCGCGAAGAGATTCGATGAAGAAGCCGGTCAACAACCAAAGCAAGACCACTAGGAATGGAGTCACGAGATGAAGGCAACAAATCAGGACCTTCCGCAGGCTGTGGTCGTAGGCGGCGGTATCGGAGGCTTCACAGCAGCGCTTGCACTGGCACAGCGTGGCCTCCAGGTCCAACTACTTGAACGAGCACCTGCATTCAAGGAAATAGGTGCCGGGCTTCAGGTGGGCCCGAACGCCGCACGCGTGCTCAAGGACCTCGGGGTGCTGGATTCAGTCCTGCAGCGAGCCGTCCTACCGCGTCGGTTTGCCATCCTGGATATTCATTCCGGCAACGAGCTGTACCATGCCACATTTGGTGAGACGCTCAGCAAGCGCTACGGTGCCCCATATGCCGTGATGCACCGTCACGACCTCCTCACCGCCCTGATGGATGCAGCAAGTTCCACCGGAAGGGTCGAGACCATCCCGGGGACTGAGATCGTAAATTTGTGGCAGGACGAAAACAGCGTGACCGTTTCCAGTCTTGACGGACGCACGTACACCGCAGACGTGCTGATCGGAGCAGACGGCCTTCGATCCGTCGTCCGCAGGCATGTACTCGACGACTCCGAACCGCTGATGTCCGAATACGTTATCTACCGAGGGCCGGGGCCACGTCCAAAGGGGATTGAAGATGCGGTGACGCTCTACACGGGTGATGAGATGCACATGATGCAGTACCCCATGGCCGGCGGCGAGATGGTCAACCGTGTCGTGTCGTTCCGCAGCACAGAAGGTGCCCCTGGTAGCGAGACGTGGGGAACCCGTGAGGAACTGCTGGACCGCTTCAGTGGAGCCTGCGCTCACGTCCGTGATTCTCTCCAGACCCTGGATCTTAGCCAGAAGGGAGTGCAGTTCGATCGCAAGCCGATGGCAGGGTGGACGAATGGTCGTGTCACGTTGCTCGGCGACGCCGCGCACCCCATGCGCCAATATCTAGCACAAGGCGCCGGCCAAGCGATGGAAGATGCGGTCGCGTTGGCCGATGCGCTGGCTGATCAGCCTGGGAACATCACTGGAGCGCTCCAAAAGTACGAAAAGGAGCGGTATCCGCGCGCAGCAGCCGTCCAAATGAATACTCGATTCTTCGGAGAAATGGCCCACTTGGGAGGGGTCGGAGCCATCCTTCGAAACTCCTTCTTCAAGAAGCTTCCCCACGACAACTTCGATCTGGCCGAATGGCTCTACGGAGACGGCAGCGTTCCGCCGCCGCTTCCGCCTGCTGATGTACTCGACCGCCTGTATGCACCCTTGCGGCAGGCCAATCCTAGCCCAGTCACCCTGAGCGCCTGAGGGACAGTGGAGGAAACATTGTGAACGAGAGCATCACACTGGCCTGCGGGCCGTACGACAGGACCGCCGCCCTGGCCGATGGCAGGGTCACTGTGCAAGGGGTCAACCTGAACTACCTGCCCCTCGGAGCTGAAGAGATTTTCTATCGAATGGCAAGGCACGCAGAGTTCGACGTGGCAGAGATGTCACTGTCGTCGTACGCCCTTAGCGTTCGCCGGGGCAAACCCTTCACTGCGATCCCGGTCTTTCCCTCCAGGACATTCCGGCATCACGGCGTCTACGTCAGGGCAGACAGCCACTACAACACACCGGCTGAGCTCAGGGACGGAACGGTCGGCATCCCTGAATATCAAATGACCGCGGCGGTATGGATTCGCGGCATCCTCCAAGAGCATCACGACCTCCCTGCCAACTCCGTGCGCTATAGAACAGGCGGGTTGTTGGCCCCGGGACGGATTGAGAAACTCCGCATCGAAGTTCCGGGGGTGGAAATCAGCCCAATCGGGGAAGACGCGACGCTATCCGCCATGCTCGAGAGCGGTGAGATCGACGCGTTGTACACAGCACGAACGCCCAGCGGCTTCGGCGAAGAGGGAGTCAACATCAGGCGGCTGTGGGCAGACCCAATGACCGTTGAAGCGGACTACTTCAGCCGCACCGGAATCTTTCCGATCATGCATACCGTCGTCATCCGCACGGACGTCTACGAGCGGAAGCGGTGGCTCGCCAGAGCCCTCATGGAGGCATTCGCAGAAGCTAAGAGTTTGGCAATGGAATCATTGCCCGAGGTCGTTGCACTGTCGAATCTCCTGCCCTGGGGGTACCAGCAAGCCGAGCATGTCCGCCGTCTCATGGGTACAGACCACTGGCCCTATGGCATCAAGGAGAACCACGCATGTCTAGAGACTTTCCTGGGCTACATGTATGAGCAGCGGCTCATCGATGAGCCCCTGACCCCATCGGATATTTTTGCACCAGAAACCCAAGAAGCGTTCATTATTTGACTCACCGAAAAGAGGATGCGATGGCGTTCATTCAGCAGCTGCGGGACCTCACAGGGCGGCCTTTCGAGTCAAGTGAGGGCATAGCCTGCGGGGCGGCGACGGGCTGTGAGCACTGCCCCCACTGCCCCAAGGTGCAAGCAGTCATCCCGTTCTCAACGTCCAATCCAACGGAAGAAATCAAAGAAAAGGTCGAGCCATGAGCGAGTTCCAAAAGCTTTTCTCACCCATCTCCATCGGTGGGCTGACAGTCCGCAACCGCCTCATGTTGACCACGCACAACCCCAAGATGAGCGAGCAACGCTATCTCAAGTACCTGGAAAAGCGGGTTCAGGGAGGGGTGGGATTGGTGGGAATCCCAGTCCTCTCCGAGGCCATTTCGACCCCATACTTTGTTTCCACGGGCTGGCTCGACCATGTCGGGGTTGATGACCTCGACGCCGGCCCGGACCCGGAGACCGCAGAAGGGGAAGCCTTCTATGATCGGCTGCTCCTTCCGAAACTCAGGGCACGGGCGAAGATTGCGCATGACGCGGGGGCAGTGGTTTTTGGGCAGGTGGCGAACCGAGGGGCGATCCGCCTGCCGGAGACGTTCCAGGTCATGGTGTCTCCGAGCGGCAAGCAGGATCCGCACGTCCGCACCCAGCCCAGGGAGCTGACCACAGACGAGGTGGGACGTGTCATTCGCCTTTTCGGCCGGGCCGCAGCACGGGTTCAGCGCGCAGGGTTCGATGGAGTGGAGATTCACGCCACCCATGGATATCTCGTGGAGCAATTCCTTTCGCCCTCCACCAATGTGCGCTCCGATCAGTACGGGGGATCTCTGGAGAACCGTCGACGCTTTCTTGACGAGATCATCGAAGCGATCCAGCGGTGCTGCGGTGAGGAATTCCCCATCGGTCTGCGGATCAGCGGCCGCCAGGCACGCCAGGACGGACTCTCGACCGGAGACATCGTCGCCATCGTTCAGGCCGTCCAGCAGCACCTGGCTTACGTCAACGTCACCGCCGGAACCATTGGAGCCCTCGAGAACGGTGTCGGCCTTCCCTACGTCGCGTCCTCCTACCTCGAGCCAGGGTTCAACGCCGAACAGGCCAAGCAAATCAAGGCTGTGGCAACCGTTCCGATCATTCTCACCGGCCGCATGAATGCCCCCGAACTTATGGAAGGCGCTCTCACAGAGGGCATGGCCGACATGATCGGCATCACCAGGGCACTCATTGCCGATCCAGAGTTCCTGCATAAAGCTCAACGGGGCGAAGCGCACAGCATCCGAAAGTGCATTGGCGTCAACGAGTGCCACTTCTCAGACCGGGTCTCCGCATGCCCGGTCAATCCATGGGCCGGTCGCGAAGACGAACTGGCCGTACCCACCACCTCGACCTCAAAGCACGTCGTCATCATCGGCGGCGGACCGGCGGGCATGATGTGCGCCCGAACCGCGGTCCAGCGGGGTCATCGGGTCACACTGTTGGAGAGGAGTGACCAGCTAGGAGGCAAGGTGCGCCGCCTCGCACGGGATCCTAGTCGAAAGGAAATGCTCTCGCTCATCGAGCGCCTGGAACAGGAAATCAGAGATGCTGGGGTGGACGTGCGACTGGGTGTGGACGCCACACCCAGCTTGGTGTCTTCTCTGGATGCTGACGCTGTGGTCGCGGCCACCGGTGCTCTTCCGGCGGTGCCAGACCTCCCGGGCCTGGTAGAAACCAGGACGATGACAGCGCTCGACATCCTTGATGCTGATCTGGAGGATATCGGGGATTCCGTGCTTGTCGTTGGTGGTCTCAACGACCACGTCGCACCCATGGCCGCAGCGGAGTTCCTTGTGGACGCCGGCAAGACGGTCACGCTGGTCTCGGAATGCTTCGTCATTGGTCAAGGCGTGGAGCCATCCATTCTCCACCTCCTGACTGAACGTCTCCTCCAAAAGGGCGTGACCATGATGGCGAACACCGAACTGGTCGCACCGAAGGACCGGCTGGAGCTCTTGAACACCTTCTCTCGCCACAGCGAGCAGATTTCAGTCGACGCCGTGGTCTTCGCAGCTGCTCAGGAAACCGTCCATTTCCCTGAACTTGAGGGCGAATTTTACCGCATCGGAGATGCACTTGCTCCACGCAGGATCGTCCATGCCACCTTGGACGGAGCCAGAACGGCGCTTCGCCTGTGACCGGCCAACCAGAGGTGGTAGCGGCTTCCATCGACCACAGCCATGTCTGGATGCAGTACGGAACAAGGGAGTTCCGTGAAAGCATTTCGCTCCTGGAGCAGGCGGGACCGGGCGCCTTCAGCGCCCCGTCCCGGTTACCAGGCTGGAACCGGAAGCAAGTCATCGGGCACCTCGCCGCCAATGCCGACGCCGTCGGCCGTCTGCTCCACGGGGCACGAACAGGGGAACCGACTCCCATGTACAGCTCGATGGAACAACGCGACGCAGACATCGCTGAGTCAGCTTCACTACCCAGCCGCCGGCTCATTGCCTGGTACGACGGCTCGGCGGACGAGCTTAGCCAAGCCATGGAACAGCTGACACCCGAGCAATGGTCAGCAGAGGTTCGAAACGCTGTTGGTCAACCAATCCTTGCCGCGACGATCCCCTGGCTACGCGCCAGGGAACTGCTCATCCACCTCGTTGACTTAGGAACAGGGCACACTTTTACAGACCTTCCGGAAGACTTCCTCCGGACACTGGTTGCAGATGTAGCCGCCATGCGAAGCACCCTAGGCGGCGGCCCGGCTTTGTCTCTGAAAGCGAACGATCAGAAGGGCTCATGGATGATCCAAGGACCCGGCCCAAGAGAGGTGGTGGTTGGTCCGCTGGCCGGCCTCGCTGCCTACCTGACCGGTCGCAGCCACGATGACGTGCGCAGCTGTGGGGGAGGAGCCGCGCCCGCACTAGAGAGGTGGATCTAAAGCCTCAACCTGGAGCTCCAGCGTCGTCGCTATAAGAACTCTCGAACGAGCTGCCCGAGCTCGAACAGCACGGCAGGGAAATCTGAAACGGCCGAAGTGAAGCGCAGCAGGGCCCCACCCTGCATCTTGCCAGGGACCGACCATTGGGGCCTCTGCTTCCTTGAAGCATTACCTATTTGTTGCAGCGTCAAATCCCTTGGACGGTGGAGAGAGTTACTCCCCAGTGATCAAAAGTACGCTGCTGATAATCAGATACATGCCGCGTCCAAGGTGACGATCAGCCAGCAGACCGTTTATCCACCCGGATGGCGACGCTACCTGGACCTACCAGCGCGAGAAGGACTCCTGATTCACGCCCATTCCTCCCCGGAGCATTTGACCCACCATGTCATCAGGCCACGGTTGCACAGCCAAAAGCCGTAGAGAACCCGAGTACTAACAGAAGCTTGGAAGGAGCAGGCGGCGAACTAGACCAGGCGTCTCGCACGGCGCCATTCCAAGACTTCCAGCCGTGTGCGGGGCCCTTGCCGTGAGTGGGGAGAGCCCGCGGCAAGAAAACGATTCCCCATTGACTTGTGCCAGCGCATTAGGATCGGTGCCCAATAGCAGGAAGGTACCAAGAACCATGACTGGGGCACAGCGCCGACCCCGAACAAACTCTTGGCCGCAAGGGCCGACCAGCGTGCGGCGGCCCTTGCAGCTCCCAAGAGTTCAGCAATACGCCCCAACGGGATAGAAATGAGAGCCGAGGCCGAAAGAAAATGGTTACAGGCGACGGTCGGCACCTGCCCGGGCTTCCAGGCAACCGCCGTGACGACGGCCAGCTTTCACGGCACCATCATTACTCACCCGCGGTGCAAACCCGCGATTACTTCCGGTAGCGATCCCCGTGGCGAGCCTTCAGCTGGTCCTCGAGATACTGGACTGCGTCCGGGGCCATATCCGAAACGGGGACCGGCTCGTTTGTGAAGGTGTCGTGGCGGTCTTCACCCCGTACCAGGGTGGCAGCCAGCTTTTGGTTATCCACGCGGGGGAAGGGACGCATGTAACGGACTGCCAGACCAATGCGCCGTTCGTCGCTGGTGCTCGGACCCGAGCCGTGGAACATGAATTGGTGATGCAGGGAGAACTCCCCGGGCTCGAGTTGGATCGCTGTCGCGTCTGCTTCGTTCACTTCGACGGCGATCTCCTGCCCCTGCGAGAGCATGTTCGAATCGTCATTTGTGAACTTATGCTCGGCCATTTCAGTGTGGGTCCCCTTCACTACCTTGAGGCAACCGTTCCCAAGAGTGCTGGGGGCCAAAGCAATCCAAGCGGTGATGAACTCAGCTCCGGGAGGGATTGCCGAGAAGGGAGCGTCCTGATGCCAGGCAATGAACTTCGGGTTGTGAGGCTCCTTAATGAAGAAAGAGGAACCCCAAACGTAGATATCCGGGCCCAAGATGCCCTCGATAACGTCAAGCACGGGATCCAGACGAATCAGGTCTTGCACCCAGGTCAGCGCGAGATGGGCCTTCGAACGCAGGATATCCCCGGCCCGATCACCGTACTCTGCCTCAAAAGCCTCGAGCTTGGCCCGAAATTCGGTTGCCTGCTCCGTGCTCATGGCCCGGAACGGGAAGAGGAACCCATCGCGGGTGAATGCGTCGACCTGATCCCGGGAAATTCCAGTTGTGACGGTCATTTGTCTCTCCTCATTTGTAGTGTTGGTCGTTCGATCGGTATTGCTAGTCAGGACGCGGTGAATCCGCCGTCCACGGGTAGAGTGACGCCGCTGATATATGAGGCAGCATCGGAAGCTAAAAACGTGATGGCGTTGGCGATTTCACCGGGTTGGGCGAATCGGCCCGAAAGATGACGGCGCCGCAACGAGTCCTGTTTCTCGCCGGCTCCGCGGGATACGATCCGTTCGGTCATGGTCAGTGCGGGGCACACGACGTTCACGCGTAGTCCCGCCTCACGGAACTCCACGGCTAACTGCCGGGTAAAACCGATGAGCCCGGCTTTAGTGGTGGCGTAGCCCATGGCATCTGCTTGACCCCGGAGCCCATGGATCGAGGACACATTGACGACGGAACCTCCCCTGGGCGCCTCCAAGAGGCGGGGGAGGAGGCGCTGCGTGAGCCGAATTGATGTAGTCAGATTAAGCGATACCATCGCATCCCAGTCCTTCATCGTGACCTCGGAGAAGGAAGCCCGGCGATTCACGCCGATGTTATTCACCAGAGACTTGAGGGGTGCGGGAGCAGCGGCAACAGCCTCATCGACGCGGTTCAACGTCTCGAGGTCCTGCATGTCGCCTACAACAGCAGTAATCTTTCCGGTGCTCCCTTCGACGTTGCCGGCGACTTGCCTCAAGGAGTCGCCATCCATATCGATGGCAATCACGTGAGCCCCCAGTTCGGACAATTGCTTCGTAACGGCGGCACCGATGCCAGCCCCCGCGCCAGTGACGACGACAGTTGTGCCCGTGAATCGCAACAAATCAAACATCGGGCTCCTGCTTTCCAGCTAGTGCGGGTAGTACTGAAGAAGCTATCAGCGCGAATGAGAGATTCATCACAAGTTCTGCAGGATGGAATCGATGGTTCTCCAGAGTGCGCTGTAGCGGGACGCCCATCGTTCGTTTATTGATCACCCGGGGAACCCACTTGCAATTCAGCCCATAAAGGTTCACCTCGGGCATTGAGGCCCGCTTCCTTCCAGCGCGGATTAGCTGCGAGGCTCCTCGGTCTGAAACTCGCCATTAGGGCAAGCAGGACGGACTTCCCGAATCGGCAAAGGCATCTCAGTGGTTGACCGGGACGATCGAAAGCCTTCAAATGAATCTGGCGTTTAACGCCATGATGCGTTTGAAGGAAGTGCTCACGCACCATTCGCAGCTGAGGGCACCATGACGTCACCGGTTAGAGGCGGATGTTTACTCCATGAGTCTGAATGATCTTTCTGCGGCCGCGCGGGAGCTTGGCGATCGACCGCCCAATGCAACGCCAATAAAAGCTAGCAGCAGGCGACAGGCGGTGATTGCTGGCCAGACTGGTCGTCGTAAACCCAACCGGACGCGGTAGCTTTCCGGAAGGGAGGATACGGCGCCGGCAAACAAGATTGGATATACCAGCCGCGCTGCGAAAGGAAGTTGAGGCCGTCGAAGGTAGTTCACGAGGTCCGTGACTCGGTCGTCAGTAACCAGTTCAGCCATGAAACCATCCATCTCGATGGCAAGCTCATCGACTGTGCGCGGCGGATTTTTAACCCCCATAAGCTCTCCTGCCAACGCCCACTCGTCCACATATTGGTCAGGACCACCGGGCATATCTCCTCCCCAAATCTCATGAGCCCCAAGAAAAGCAGTCGTAAAAGCGTTGTGGACCCACCGCACCAGGTGTGGATCGTTGGCTGAATAGGAACGCTCTACTCCGCCGCTGTCGACATAGTGCCCAGTGACTGAATTGTGCATACGCCGAACGGCTGCTGCACCTGCGTCGGCCATGGCTCGGTCCCCGAAGGTAGTAGTTGCCATCCATTGGATGGTCCGGTTCAATCGACCCATCGTGTCCTCGCGGTAGTGGGAATGGTCATGTACCCCCGCCAACGCCCCAGGGTGCAGCGCCTGGATCAACAATGCGCGGATGCCGCCCACAAAGGTCGACAGCCCGCCATTCACCTCCCAAGCGGAGCTGCCGGGTCCAAAGTACCCATCGTCTGTTCCCTCGCGGATGCGGGGGATCCACGGTGCGGCAGACTCGTCATCGAGCCTGCGCCGCCAATGCACGCCCGTAAGAAATTGTCGTCTCATCATTCTCCTCGCCGAAGACTGAGTAACCCACTGTGATAGCGAAACAGGAAGGCAGATTGCCCAGGTCGAAGCAGAGCTCCTCCGATAAGGCTGAAGAGACACATGATAGCCCCACTCAATAATGATTGGAGCAAATCTGAAATCACAGACTCCGTAACTGAGGCGGCCTCGGGAGCCTAAAGTTGGGCGCGGAGGGCTTATAAGCCAAGCCTCAATCAGAGAGAGGTCCCTGGGTCGCTGCCTGGGCAGCAGTGGAAAAACACCTCCACAGCTAAATGGGTCTGAAGACCCCGGCACCTGTCGGGGTCTTCCTTGGTCGGAACCTAGGAGGGTTGCATGAGGAATCTCCACAATAATGGGAGTCGCGAAGATTAGTTGTAGCGCGAAATGGTTGGCCTCGAAGAATTCTTGCCAATGATCTTCGTTCTTCGAATAGGGACCCTCAAGGTCCGTCTCAAACCGGTCTATAAGCGCCTCAAGGGAAACCAACTCGATGTCGTCGCGAAGTTGCACCAGTCGTTCGGGAGCTTCTCGAGCGATGACTGGAGCAGCTGCAGTCTGCCGGCCGCGCTGAAGGATATAAGTCCGTGTCAGACTTGATCGGAGCAGCGACTCTCCGCGAGGTGCGCAGGCTGCAGCGCAAACGGATGCCCGTACCCAAAGACTCTTACGGCATCCGCACACCAAAACCCGGAGTCCGGGAAATAACTGCAACCGCCACCCGCAACGAATCCGGCTGGATCATAGAAAAACCCGAAATCAGCAAGGGCGCCCACCTCAACCTTGCATCCCGCCGACCCGGAGTCCTGGACCCCGCAGCACTGGTTCCGTGAAGAGTGGTTCTACATGTGGACCAAGGGCCTGGACCCGTGGCGCATCGCCGTGCTGTGCCGGGTGCCACCGGAAGGTCTACGACCATATCCGCACCAGAATCATCTATACCCCGAACTGTTCGGACAGCGGCTCATTGTCCACGACCAGCCGGCCCTGCCGCCAGGCGGCTGAAGAAGTCGAAACCCACATGGGAAGAACGGCGGCTGCGGACCTGGTCGACTTCCGACAGGTCTATTGGAGGTTCCCCCGAGGGGACGTCGAGGGTGAGAGCTCGCTGTACAGCTTCCTGCAGAGCCAGCGCGGACGGTACCGGGCCGACAAACTCGGGGTCGATCTGGCGACCGGAACCGGAACGGGATCAGGCGGACCGGTGATCGCCCCGACGCAGCTCCGGATCACCGGTTTCAACGACCCCGACGGCTGTGTCATTGCCAAAGAGACCGGTGACGATCCCGACTTCGGTTTCGCGTTCTGCCATCTGAATGCCTACAACGTCTCTGTTGGGCAGACCCTGCAGCGTGGAGACATCATCGGCACCGAAGGCAACAGAGCCCAACTCGGGCAGGTCGGAACCCATCTTCATTTCGAAATCTACAAGCCGGAAGCACCGGCTGTCGTGTATCCGTATCAAGGGTGGAATCTCGATCCGGAACCCATCCTGAAAGAGAAAGGAGCTTGGGCGTCATGACCACGTCCCGGCATGGGCATCTTTCTGCAGCGGCCACTGTCTGTGCCGTTCTCCTTGTAACAGGCTGCGGCGGTTCAGGAGAGACCAGCGTTTCTTCCGCCCCTGGCCCGGAACCCGCTGCTTCCCGGACTGCGCAGGCCGAAGTTCTTCCGGGGGACGGGACCTTTGTACGAGCCGATGACGCTGACCGATCGGACGTTGAATCGACGGCCGAAGTTGCGGCACTTATGCTCCATTCGTGGGATACGGCAACGGACCGCACTCAAACAGCAGCTGCGGTTAGAGCCAAACCACTCATGAGCGAAGAGTGGGCTAGCAATCAGATCGAACCGGAACGTAACGGTGCCCAGGGAGCTTGGCTAGAGGCCGGCCGGCACGAGGCATACAGCTCACCCAGCATCATTCCTGCCGCTGGCGATGTGAGCCGTGACGTCGCAGAGGACAAGGCAATCCGGGTCTATGACGCCAGCTGGAGATGGATAAGCCGTGATGGCACAGATACGCAGCCGGTAGGACGCCAAATCGTCACTGTCTATTTGGAGCAACACAATGGCAGCTGGGTGGTCGTAGGGCATCAGTTGCAGGTTCCCGCTTCGTGAGCCTTAGAAAATCCCCCGCTGGCCCAACCTCGCAGCGGCGAGCAAGTGCCGTGACTATGACAGGTTGAGATGGCCCCGGTAGAGCGATTATTTCTGGCCCCACTTCGTGACTCGCCGGGCGGCTTGTGACGGTTATATGTGGCCCCGCCTTCAACGTTGGATTCATCAGTGGATGGATGCGGTGGAAGGCTGGTCTGGATGGAGTCGAGAGTGGAGTTGTTCGCGCTGATCCGAAGGGATGCCCGGGTCGAGGGCCTATCGGTCCGCGCTCTGGCGGCCAGACATAAGGTTCACCGAAGGACCGTGCGGCAGGCTCTGGATCCGCCTCCCCTCCGCCACGCAAGCCAAGACAATCGGTGGCCTGGCGGCAGGATCCGGTCAAGCGGTGATTGATGCAATGCTGACTGAGGACACGACGGCGCCTCGGAAGCAACGCCACATTGCCCGCAGGATCCTGGCGTGGCTCATTGAAGAACACGCAGCGGAGGAACTCTCGTACTCGACGGTGCGCGACTATGTGCTGGTCCGTCGGGCCCAGATCGACGTGGGGGCAGGCCGACGGGTGGAGGCGTTTGTGCCGCAGGAGCATGCCCTGGGTGCGGCGGCCGATCATCTTGTGCCCGCCGCCGCCGTCGGGAATACGTCCGAGTTTCTTGATGTCCACGTGCACCAGGTCCTCGGGGTTCTTGTGTTCATAGCGGACGGGTTTAGGCCGGCGGACCGGCAGTCGGTGGTTTGGTCCAGGTGCAGGTGGTGGGCGATACGGTGAGGTTCCTCAACGGCGGGTGAAGCGCAGCGCGATGATCCGCCGTTCGGTGCGCACAGGTGTCCGGTGCGGACAGGACAGCGGACGTGAGGAAAGATCATGCATGCCCTGTTCTCCTCGGGCACGTTATCTGTCGGCCCATTTCTTCGCCGGTGAGCAGTTGAAGTGTTCCGCGGCCCGCTATCCAAGTCGCCTTTCAGACGGCCAGCAGCAGCGCATCGCCATAGTCCGAGCTTTGGCGATGGAGCCGAAGGCATTTCCTGTCCCTGCCGGACCTTGGCGATGACCTGCTCGGGTGTGTCTGCGTGCCATGATTCGTGAATTTCCTCCTGTGTCCATTCTCGGACACGAACTCACATAGACACTGGACTTCCATCTGGGACCCAACCAGGGAGTTCTCCAACTTGGCAATCTGAGGACCAGCGGACTCCATGGAAGATTCCTGCCCCGTGGTAGTCGAGTCGAAATCGGGCTACGGTCTCGACGGGCATCCTAGCGACAGAGTGGTGAGGCCTCCGAACTAGAGGGCGAAGCACCTGCCGGCCCAATGCTGAGGAGTCTGACCGTAACCTTGACGCCTTATCAATGGATGGAGCTGCAGATGCAGCACCGCAGCACTCTGTCTCTGCAGATGACCTGAAGGAGTCCGTAAAAGTTCGCGGACACCCTCTCTCGAGGAATGGGCTACGAAAAGGTAGTGGGGTTTCCTACTGGTCCGGATGAACGACTACGAGGAACCTGCCCGCGGCAGATGGTGTAGCGGGCCCGCAGTAGAGCGTTACATAAAATTTACAACCGCTGTAGAACGACCTTTCCAAAACCGCCCTGCGCAACCTTCCTCCGCGTCAAACCGCGGTTCCCCGACTCGCTCAAAGCCTAAAATCAGGCGTACTCAGGCTGCTGAACTGTCCGGTTCGAAGCTGTAAGGGTATTGCACCTTAGTAGAGCGGCAAGCTAGTCTCTGGAACCATCTTCCAAAACGAAGAACCCGCTCACAAGAGGTGCGGTAATCCCATTCGAGTACATCGGGAGTCAGTGCAATGGAATTATTCTCTAAACGAAGCCGCCTCCGCGCGGCCGTAGCCGCTGTTGCGGGCGCAACCCTTCTTGTCACCGGCTGCGGCGAACAGGCCTCTGAAGGTGGCGGAGGTGAACGGCCGCAGATCGGTGTGGCGGAAATCAACCTGTCACTCCCGTTCTTCGTTGAAATGCAGGAAGCCTCGCAGAACATCGCCGATGACTATGGCGTCGACGTCGCCTGGCAAAGTGTTGACGGCTCGATCGAGACCCAGATTTCAACCATTGAGAGCTTCATCGCCCAGCAGAAGGACGTCATCCTCATCGACCCGGTCAATGCCGACGCACTGGTTGATGTGATAAACCGTGCGACCGCAGAAGGCATCGATGTTGTGACCATGGGCAACAAGGTCCCGGCTGACGAGAATCACAACACGCTCTACCCGGACTACGATAACTGGGTCCAGCAGGCCCGCATCCTCGGCACCGAACTGGGCGGAGAAGGTAAGGTGCTGCTCTTGATCGGATCCGTGGGTAATTATGTGTCTGACACCCGACAGGAGGCGTTCGAGACCACCATGGCCGAGGAATTCCCGGGCATTGAGATCATTACTCAGCCGACCAACTTCGACAGCTCTGAGGCGGGCTCCGTTACCCAGACTGTCCTGACGAACAATCCCGATCTGGCTGGTATCGCCAGCATCTCGGATGGTTTGACTCTCGCGGCTATCAAGGTTGTAGAGCAGCAGGGCCTGGACATTCCATTTGTATCAAACGATGGAGACCAGACGGTTTACGAGTACATCGATTCCGGCGTAATCCTCAGCAACATTCTCACCGGCTCGTATCGGGTAGGCGCTTGGAATACTGCAGCGGCCGCTCGTATGGCGCTGGGTTCTGAGTTTGAAACCGACCTCTTCATGCCCACCTACACGATCGCCTCCGAAGGGACGGCAGCGGGCCTGGCTGAAGAAGGTTTGGAACTGGAGACCATCACTACTGCGGAAGCTTCTGAAATCGCTCAGCAGTACGCCGAAGAATTCGGCTCCGAGAAGTCCGACGCGGACATGACCGTCGGATCCGGCTCCTAGCCTGATCCGCTACTACGGATGTCAATCCGTGGCGGCGGCATAGCGCCACCGCCACGGATCTTTCGAAAGGTATGCACCGTTCTGATGAGAGACCAATTTTCTAGAGTTGCGGATGCTGTGCGCGATCAGCAGAGTCGCACAGAGGTCATCTTGATTGCCGCGATTCTTATTGCGGCAGCGTACTTCGGCTTTAGCTTCACCGGATTCTTGAGCCCGTTCAACATGGTCAACATCGCGGTGCAGACGGCGGTGATATCACTTGTCGCCTTCGGGATGACGGGCGTAATCATCGTCCGGGGCATTGACCTTTCGGTAGGTTCGTCTCTCGCACTGGCCTCAGTGGTAGGCGCCCAAGTCCTCGAAGCGACCGGAGGGAGCTCCCTTCTCACCATTATCACGGTCTTTGCTGTCGCACTCGCCGTTGGTGCATTCAACGGCTTTCTTGTGGCGGTACTCAAGGTGAACGCGTTCATGGCGACCCTGGGTATGTTCGCTCTTGCCCGAGGCGCGGCCATCAGCATCTCCGGCGGCGCATCTCTACCGATCGCAAACGACGTCATTCTGTTCCTTGGGCGTGAAGGAATTTTCGGCATTCCCTGGTCGATTATCGTCACCTTCGTCGCGCTGGCGCTCTTCGCCTTTCTGCTGCGCCGCACCATGCTCGGCCGCTGGTTCTTCGCAGTCGGTGGCAACACCCGCACAGCAGTGGCAATGGGAATCCCCGCCCGAACGGTCCAATTCTCAGCGTTCGTGCTTGTCGGTGCCGCTGTTGGGATGGGTGCGCTGCTGACCATCGGTCGGGCTGGCTCGGCGCAGCCGATGGCCGGGCTCAACCTGGAATTCTCGGCCATTACCGCGGCCGTCATCGGCGGCGCGAGCCTGGCTGGCGGTCGCGGATCAATGATCGCAACGTTCCTCGGATCGATCTTTGTCGGCGTACTTACCTCAGGACTGTCATTCGCAGGAGTAAGTCAGCCACTCATCTACCTGTACACCGGTCTACTCACGGTGGTCGCCGTCATCGTGTCTCAGCGCGAAGTCGTGCTGCAAATAAAAGACAATGCAACTTTCTTTCTGAACTCCCTCCGCGCGCACTCGTCCCGTCGCCGCACTGCCGAAACCGCTGCCGATGCAGGAACTGGAAACCAGTCGCACACCCTGAACTTGGTCGACGTGCAAAAGTCCTTCTCCGGAGTTCAAGTCCTGAATGGCATTTCCTTCTCCGTCTCATCCGGGGAGATTGTCGCGCTGATGGGCGAGAACGGCGCCGGGAAATCGACTCTCGTAAAGGCCATCGCAGGCAACAACCGGCCCACTGGCGGCCGGCTCGAGATCGACGGCGTGCCAGTGACCTTCGCCGGACCCGAGGACGCCCGCAAATCCGGAATCGCAGTCATACACCAGCATTTCAGCTTGGTGCCGGACTTAACTGTCACACAGAATATGTTCCTCGGACAGGAACTCCGCTTCGGCAAAATCGGCCCCCTGCGGCGTCGACAAATGGAACGGGATACAGCGTCCCTATTGAGGGAACTGGATATGCCGTTCTCGGCCACTGACGTCGTAGGGGAACTGAGCGTCGGGCACCGCCAAATGATTGAGATTGTCCGGGCAGTGCGAGAAGAGGCTTGGCTGGTCATTATGGACGAGCCGACGTCCGCTCTGTCATCTCGAGAGCGGGACCACCTCTATGAGCTGATCGACCGGCTCAAGGCCCGAAACACCGCTATTCTCTATATCTCCCACAAGATGGACGAGATCTACCACCTTTGTTCCCGCGCAATTGTGTTGCGCGACGGTAATTTGGTCGGCCAGCCCAATCTGTCCGATATCGATTCGTCAGGACTTGTGAACCTAATGATCGGCCGCGACATGGAAAGCGCATTCCCGTACAGCGAGTCCTTGGTTGGCGAAAGACTCGTGGAGGGCAAGGGCCTATCCGATGGCGGACGGCTGACCAACGCCTCCATCACTGTGCACCGTGGCGAAGTAGTCGGTTTGGTGGGCCTGATGGGGTCGGGTCGAACGGAGCTGATGCGGACCGTCGCCGGGCTTTCGAAAGCCACAGCCGGTTCGCTGGCCGTTTTTGGAGAGGCGAGGGGTAGCCGGTCTTTCCATGACCTCGCCGACCAAGGTCTCGCTTTTGTGCCCGAAGACCGGCAGGAAGAAGGAATCTACCCGGAGATGACAGTCGGGGAGAACATGAGCATGTTGTGGCTCCGCCGGAACTCGCCCGCCGGCTACTTGTCCCGCCAACGAGAAGGGCAGATGGTCGCTGAACAGGTACGGCGGATGAATGTCCGTCCGCCGGATCCAAAAAAGCTTATCAAAAACCTTTCCGGCGGCAATCAACAAAAAGTGGTCCTGGGTAAATGGCTCGCCCTCGATCCGGAACTGATCCTGTTGGACGATCCGACCCGAGGGGTGGATGTGGGAGCGAAGGCGGAGATCCACACCCTGATTTCGGAATACAAGGACCAGGGTGCGGGAGTGCTTCTCACCTCATCAGAAATCCCCGAGGTACTGAGCATCGCTGACCGCATAATCGTCATGCGGGATGGAGTAACGGTCGGAGAATACCCACGTGGCGTCAGCGAAGAGCAGCTAATGCGGGACGCGTTCGGTGAAGAGGGAGCGGCCATCGCCGAAGAATTGCAAAATCGGGACCGCCCGGAAGATAACAAGGCAGAGGTGACCCAATGACCAGCACTGGCCTCACCACAGAGCCCAGGCGGTCCGCCCGCCCAAAGGGCAGGATCTTGGACCGGGCGCGTGGCTTTGTTGTCGAATATGCACCGCAATTACTGCTGGTCATGCTCATCGTCGTAGTGGCGTTGATCAACCCAGTGACCCTGTCGACTGCCAATATCGTCAATGTATTGATCAATGCTGTGCCGATAGCGGTGCTCGCTCTGGGGGCGATGTGGATCCTCATCTCCGGGGGACTGGACTTGTCTGCCGGGTTCGGCGTAGCGATGTGTGCGCTGGTTATCGGCGGAGGTCTCCAGCAGGGGATTCCCGTTCCTCTGGCGCTTCTCTACGGTGTGCTCGCCGGGCTGGCGCTGGGACTGATTAACGGCATCCTCGTCGGGGTGCTGGCGATGCCCCCCTTCATAGCCACACTTGCCACGATGGCCGGAGTTCAGGGCATGGTTCTCCTGCTCGGCACGCAGGGCACCGTGATTGTCAACGCCGACATACTCAGCTTCATTGGTGGAGCACGTCCGATGGGCATCCCCATGCTGGTGATTTTGGCGGTGCTTATCGCTGCAGTGGTCGCGGCGGTGGCGCGTTACACCCGGTTCGGCTTGTACACCTATGGGCTGGGTTCGAACCGCGACGCAATGGTAGCGCGCGGCGTGCCCATTGTGCGCCAGACCGTATTGGTCTACATGTTCGGCGGACTGCTGGTGGCACTGACCGCGATCATCCTCGTGGCCAAAGTGCAGATCGTCGACACCAACATCTCGAATATCAGTCTCCTACTGGACGCGTTTGCCGCAACCATCATCGGCGGCACCAGCCTATTCGGCGGAAAGGGAACGGTGCGCGGCACCCTCACTGGTGCTCTTATTATCAGCCTGATTTCGACAAACCTTGTCGTCATAGGGGTAAGTGCAGAGAACATCGATCTATTCAAAGGCATCACCATCGTCGTCGCCGTCATCATTGACGCCGGAATCCGCTTCCTCGAGAAGCGCCGAGCAGCTTGAACATCGAATTGCAGAAGAGAGGAACATAATGTCACTCAATATTGCCGTGGTTGGAACAGGATTCATGGGCCAGCTCCACGCTCGCACGGTGAGAGATTCACCTGCCGCAACACTGCAGGCCGTCGTCGATGTCAACGAGGCGGTCGGCCGTCCTGTTGCAGAGGAACTGGGCACCAACTATCACTCTTCCGTGAGTGCCGCGCTTGAAGATTCGGCTATTGACGCTTACATCGTTGCGCTTCCGGATACTCTCCATGAAGAAGCTTCAGTAGAAATTCTGCGCGCCGGCAAGCCGGTGCTGCTGGAAAAGCCGCTGGCTCACACTCTTGAGGTCGCTCGTCGGATCGCAGCGGCAGCCGACCAAGGAGGGGCGCGTTTGCTTGTTGGGCAGCTGCTTCGTCACGATCCTCGTTATGCCGCGGCGGCCGCAGCGGTGCGAGAAGGAAAGGTCGGTGAGCCGCTGCACCTAACCGCTGGCCGCATCGCCAGCCGTGACGTGGGCACTCGGATGAACGGTAAGTCCAGCGTGCTGTTCTATGTCGGCATTCACGACGTTGACGCCATCCAATGGATCACGGGGCAGCGCATTACCCGGGTCTATTCACGCGCGGTAAGCAAGCTGATGCCCTCTATGGGAGTTGAATCCGAAGATGCGATCCTCTCGGTTGTCGATCTCGAGAACGGCGGAGTAGGCGAGCTCTTCAATGGGTGGACGCGCACGAGTGACACCCCGGTACAGATTGACGGGCGTTTTGAGCTGTTTGGCACTGACGGCTCGCTTGAAGTCGATGTGCGTGACCATGGCATCAAAGTATATGGCAAGGACTCCTTCGAAGTGCCGGACGCGCTGCACTGGCCCGAGGTGAACGGCCGGATGCATGGAGACCTGGCCGCAGAGGTGGCACATTTCGTCGAGGCGGTCGTGCACAACAAGCCGTTTGTCATCTCAGTCGAGGAAGCAATGCGAGACGTTGCTGTGAACGATGCCATCCTGCGCTCAGTCGAATCAGGCCAGCCTGAAGACGTGGAAGTAGTCTGACCGTCAATGAAGCTTGACTTTGTGCGGAATGCGTTCGGGAACGGCCCCACCGGATACTTCAATACGCCGTCAATGGGACTGCCGACAAGATCAACGGTCGCGGCAATGAAGAGTGCGCTCGATGCATGGGTCGATGGCACGGCCAACTTCGGCGAGTGGGAGGTTGCCGTGGACCGCTGCCGAGCAGCATGGGCAAGGATGTGCGGGGTCGCGGTTGAGGATGTGGGAGCCGTGCCGTCGGTTACCTCCGCAGTGGCGGCGATCGCACACAATCTGCAGGACTCTCCTGGGGTCTTGGTAGCCCATCGGGACGAATTTCGCTCGCTGTTGCTGCCGGCTGTGGTTGCGTTCGGGCCCGAACGCATCCGCTGGGTGCAGGGTCCCTATACCGCTGCGGCTTTCGAGAATGCCATCGATGATGACGTCGTTGCAGCGGTCGCTTCCTCGGTATCCTCCGCAGATGGAGCTCGACTGAACCTAGGCAGGATCATGGATGCCTGCGATGCCACAGGCGCACAGATGATCGTTGACAGCACCCAGTCGGAGGGCATTGTCTCGCTCAGTGTAGATTATCGGCGAATTGCTGCCGTGGTCACTGCCGGTTATAAGGGGCTGCTCGCGCCGAGGGGGACGGGATTCGTTTACGCCTCGGCGGCGGCGGCACCTGAAATGACCATCGTGCCCAGCCCTTATGGTATGGAAGACAACGCCGTTCGAGGTTCGTACGGTCCGTCGGATCAGGCATGGGCGGGCGGGCGAGGTCTGACACAATCTCCTGCCTGGCTGTCCTGGGTCGGTGCTGTCCCAGCTTTTGAACTCCTCGAATCCGTTGACCCGAAGCAGCGCGAGGCCCATGTGCTCGCCCTGGCCGGCCGCTTGCGCGACGGTCTGGAGGATGTAGGTATCGCCGTGCAGGAGTCCGATTTGGCGAGCAGCGTCGTGTCCATGGGTGTAAACCGGATCGACGTCGACCTGGCCGGCGAACTCGAAAGGGCCGGCGTGCGCGCCGCTGTGCGGCTGGGCCGGTTGCGCTTGGGGCTGCATCTATATACCGAAGAGCGAGACGTTGATCGCGCGTTGAACGCGATTCTTGACCTCGACCTGGACCGTTTCGAAAGGATTTAACATGTCCGTCTATGAGCCCTCGATGTTAGTGGCAGGCAAGCAATACACACCCGAACGGGAGACGCGTATCTATCTGTCCCCGACAACCGGCGAGCCTGTCACACAGATTCCCCTTGGCACAGGCGAGGACGTCGATCGTGCGGTTGCCGCGGCGCGAGCAGCGGTGCCCGTGCTCGCTGCGTTGTCCTTGGATGAGCGGGCCAATCTCCTGGTCAAAACGGCTGAGGCCATCCGCGCCAAATCCGACGAGTTCGCCAAGATCCTCGCCGTCGAGCATGGTAAGACTCAATACGGTGATGCAGTTGGTGAAGTCGAGGGGAGCGCCGCTGCAATGGCGAACGCGGGAGCGCAGGCGCGCTGGTTGACGGAATCACATTATCCGCTCTCCACGCCCAATAAGCGGTTGCTCACGGTGCGGCGCCCTCGGGGTGTGTACGGCATTCTCACGCCGTGGAACTTCCCCCTTGGGATCGCAACGCAGTACTATCTCGGGCCCGGGTTGGCCGCCGGCAACAGCATGGTCTGGCTCGGAGCGCCCTCAGTTAACTCGACACACGCCCTGCTGGCCGAAACGATCGCCGAGATTTGGCCCGCCGGAGCGCTTAACTTCGTGATGGGTGATGGCCCCGTCGTAGGTCAGGCCCTGGCTAGTCATCCCCATGTCGATGCCGTCGGGTTCACCGGATCGACTCCGGTCGGAAATGCCGTACAGACGGCGGCCATTGGCAAACCTGCGTTTCTCGAGCTCGGCGGGAACGGCCCAACGATCGTACTGCCCGATGCCGATATCGAACGCGCAGCCAATAAAATCGCTACTGGAAGCTTCACGAACGCCGGCCAAATTTGCACCGCTTCCGGGCGTATTATTGCTCATGCATCGATCGCCACCGAACTCGCCGAAGCCATTGCCGCCGAGTCAGAACGGTTTGTGCTTGGCGACCCGAGAGACCGCGCCACCACAATGGGGCCGGTGCACCGCACCGAGCTTGTAGGTGCTATTTTGCGGCAGCTGGAAGATGCAGTAACTAAGGGTGCTCGAGTAGTTACCGGCGGGCGCTTGCTCGATGAAGCGCCAACCGGAAACTATCTACTCCCCACCGTCGTCGACAACGTCCCCCATGACGTCGAACTGCACTTCTCGGAAACATTTGGCCCCGTGGCGCCGATCGTTCACTACGAGTCCGAGGAAGAACTGAGGAATCATATTGCAGCAAGTTCATTCGGGCTGCATGGCGGCATCTTTACCCGAGACGTCGAAAAGGGGCTCACTCTGGGCGAGTCCTTGCGCGTTGGGCATGTGAATATCAATGACACCAGCGCCTATTGGGAGCCTTCCATTCCGGCAGGTGGAGCTGCAGGAGCGAACAGCGGCATCGGCCGTTCGGGAGGTCCGTGGTCTGTCATGGAAATGACCGAGGTCCAGACTTTCACACTCGAGCTGGGGTAGTCAGACATGTTGCCGGACACAGCCGTAGGCGGCTACAGCCGCGACTTCGCGCGACTGACATCTGATGAGGCTGCGGAAGCTAGCGGATCAATTGTGCTTGTGCCAATCGGCGCCGTCGAACAGCACGGCCCGCACCTACCGCTGGGTACTGATATCTGGCTGGCACACCACATCGCGTTGACGGCTGCACAGGGTACGGATAACGTTTTGGTCGCTGAGGCACTTCCGATAGGCTGTTCTGCCCATCATCGTTCCTACGCCGGAACGATGAGTCTTCGGCCGGAGACGTTCATTGCGATGATTGTTGACGTTGCCCGTTCGCTCGTCGGCGATGGTTTTGTACCGGTGTTTGTGAACGGGCACGGGGGGAATCGGGCTCCGCTCGGGACAGCGCTCCAGGTGTTGATGCAGGAAGGCATCGATGCCTGGGCCGTAACCTACTTTGAGCTGATCAGTCGCGAGATTGAGGAGGAGTTCCACGACTCTCGAACTGTCGGCCATGCCTGCGCCATGGAGACGTCATTGTCCCTCGCGCTGTGGCGTACGCTCGTAAAGGAAGCAGATATCCCCGCACTCAGTGGGCAGGGCAGATTTCCCGACGCGAGCCTGTTCGGCAGGGATCCGGTTACCCGGCATCGGCCATTCGACGAACTCACACACAATGGAGTCGTCGGCGATCCTTCGGTCAGTAGTGTAGATGCCGGATCGGCGCTGCATGAGCTAGCTGCAGAACGACTTGCTGGAGTGCTGAAGCAAATATCTACCGTAGGCGCAGATTCTGCAAAGGAATGAAAACATGACAAAGCAAGCAGAGGCCAACGCGGACGGAGCGCGGAGTAAAGGCCCCGAAGGGCTGCGCGCACTCGATCGCGCGATGAGTATCCTCTTCGCTCTGACCTCGCATCCCGACGGAATCAGTCTGGCTGATCTGTCGCGCGAAACAGGCCTCACCACCACAACGGTGCACAGAATGCTTGCTGCCCTGCGTTCAAAGGGGCTCGCCCGAGAAACCCCAAGCGGCCTGCATGGGCTTGGAGTTGGAACACTCGTGCTTTCCGGCGCCTACCTCGCCGGTCTTGATCTGCGGACGGAGAGCCGGCCCCACCTCGAAAGGTTGAGTATCGAGACCAACGAAACCTGCCACCTCGGCGCGCTGGCATCTCCACAAATTGTGTACATCGAGAAGATGGACAGCACACACCCTGTACGAATGGTCTCTCGTGTAGGCGGTACGATGCCCGCTGTTCTGACCGCCATCGGACGTGCCATTCTGGCGTACTCTTCCGACGAGGTGGTCGCTAAGACCCTCGCCGACACGAAGTTCCAGCTTGGGGACATTGTGCAGGAGGCCGCCTTGATGGAGGAGATCGCTAATGCCAGGCGTTTGGGTTACAGCTTGGACCTCGAAGAAAATGAGCCAGGGATCTGTTGTGTCGGTGCGCCCGTGATGGACGCTAGCGGGCGCCCTGTTGCGGGAATCAGTGTGTCGACCCCAAGTGAGCGCTTCGACCGTTCTGCCGTCGACTCCTTCGGATTGCTGGTGCGAAAAACGGCAGATGACATCTCCGAATCACTCGGGTATCTGCCGCCCGCTCGGCTGGTGCAGATGAAAGAGGCAGGAAAAGGCGGCGAGGACGCCCAATGAGCGCTGCGGGAAGCCCAGTCCGGACGATAATTGTCGGTGCGGGACGCTTTGGCGCCCTGCACGCCCGGGCCTGGAAGGAAGCGGGCGCTGACATCGTCGGCCTGGTGGATGTGGATGAGGCCCGACTTAGCGAAGTGGCTGCGCGAGTGGGTGCTCTCAACCTCAGTTGCGACGCGGAAGTACTGCTGAAAGAAACGCAGCCGGATGTGGTTGTCATTGCAACCGCCGAAGACTCCCACGTCGAAATTACCGAGATCGCTCTCCAGAACAACTGCCACGTACTTGTTGAGAAGCCATTTGCGCTGACTGCGGAGGAGGCCCGGCGAGTGATGGGCCTGGCCAAGCAGCGAAATCGAGAAGTGATCGCCGGTCACATTTCACGCTTTGCCCAGCCATATCGAGCGATGCGGGACGCGATGGACGCCGGCCGAATCGGAGACTTATGGTCGCTGCGGCTCCGACGTGACTTCTCCCGAAGCTGGTTCAAAGCCTTCGGTGCACGAGTGAACCCCGTATGGGAATCATGTATACATGATGTCGACCTGGCACTCTACTTCACCAATGCACGTGCCGCGCGGGTCGTGGCGATGCGCAGCGAGGCTGCTGGCGCATCCGCCTCCAGCATCGTCAGTTCGCTCATTCAGTTCGATAACGGGGTGTTGGCGACGGTTGAAACGGCATGGTCAGTTCCTGAGCAAGCGCCGCAAACCGAATCGGGAGCACTCGAACTGCCCGGTTCTATCGTGGCCGAGGCCGAGGCACACGGGTCAAGCGGCGTCGTTAAGCAGAGATTGCTCAGCGACGCGTTGACGGTGTGGTCCGACGCGGCTACCTGGTCACCGAACCCTGCACTGTGGCCCCTTACCGACGGCATCGTCGGGGGCGCTCTGCGCAGCGAAGTCGAGTATGCCATCGACGTCGTGAAGGGGAACCGCTCCAACGACCTTATGCCGATGGATCATGCAGTCGAGGGCATCGTGATCGCGGAGGCGATTGTCGAATCGCTGAAGTCGGCCCAGCCTGTCCTGTTGACCACACCATAGAAAGCACCACTGATGAAAAGTCCTGCCGATGTCGAATTGATGGCAATCGGAGAGAGCATGATTGTCCTCGTCGCAGACGAAGGCGTCCCACTGGAAGCGGCGTCCAGGGTCTCGCTGCACTGCGCGGGCGCTGAATCCAACGTTGCCTACTATCTCGCTCAATTAAGGCATCGGGTGGGATGGGCCAGCCGGGTCGGCGATGATCCTTTCGGACGCAGGCTTCTGAGAGAGTTTACCGGTGTGGGAATCGACGTCTCTGAAGTGCGCGTAGCCTCCGGCGAGCGTACTGGCGTCTACTTCAAGGATGCACCCTCGCCTGGAGGAGTATATTACTACCGAACAGCGTCCGCTGCCTCAGCGATGTCTTTGGACGAGCTGCTGCCAGCAGTGCATTCGTCGCCACGGTTGCACGTGACCGGCATTACTGCCGCTCTCAGTGCCAGTTCGGCGACGCTCCTATCAGACCTCATGAATGCTGCTGCCGGCAGCGGCGTGGCAGTATCCTTCGACGTGAACTACCGGCCGGCATTATGGGAGCGGAGCGAGGCTGCGCCCACGCTCGCCCGGCTCGCTAAGATGGCGGACACTGTTTTCGTCGGCCGCGACGAGGCCGAGGGTCTTTGGCAGAAGGACACTCCCGACAGCATCCGGGCGATGCTGCGGGAGGTGCCCACCCTGATCGTGAAGGATGGGGCCGTGGGGGCAACGGCCTTCGAACTGGGCGTGTCGTCTACGTTCGTTCCGGCGCCGCAAGTGGCCGTCGTTGAACCAGTGGGGGCCGGCGACGCTTTCGCGGCCGGCTACCTTTCTGCTGAGATTCGCGGACTCGGCATGGTTGAGCGGCTGCGCTTAGGTCATCTGCTCGCCGCTCAGGCGATCGGCGGACATGCTGATTATGCCGCAGTCCCTCCAGCACATGTTCTGGAGAATCAGATCAACCTGAGCGGTGAGCAGTGGCAGGAACTGGCAATCGGAGTTGCTGACCGCGTCGTGTAGCAGAGCCGGAGAGGAGCCGCGGCACGAGAGGAGACCGAGCGTGGTTCAGGACAAAAAGTTGAGCGGCGGAACCAACCGGGCGAAGGACTCCGCAGCACTGATGACGGCCCGCCGTGCCGAGTCGGGGGACAGGTCCGCGTCACTATGGCCGGGATAGAGTGCAATCACCGGGACGTCTGCCAGTCGGGCAATGCTCTGCCCATAGAGGTCCAGCCGGCAGTCCGGAATCGCCTGCATACTGATTCGTCCTCCGGCGAATAACACGTCACCGGTGAAGAGGCTTACGCCGTCGTTTTCCTTGACCCCGAACACCAGGTGACCGTCGCAGTGTCCAGGTGTGTCGTAGACCTCGAGTACGAGAGTTCCTACTGTAAGTGAGCCGTTAGCCAGCGTTTGGACACCGGCAGCGGGCGGCAATGTAAAGTGCGGCGGGTAGACGCCAACGTCGCGGGCGCGGCGCACTTGTGTACGCTCCTCGTCGCCGGCGGCTAGAGCCAGGGAGCAGACTGAGCTTCCCCATACTCGCAGCCCCGCTTTCTGGGCGGCGCTGACGCCACCGGCGTGATCACCGTGGTAATGGGTGATAAGTACACCGTCCAGTTGGGCGGGGTCCACGACGTCGGCAACGTTATGCAGCCACTGGGCAGCGGCGAGGCCCGAACCCGCATCAACGAGAACACCGCGGGAGCCGTCCCACAGCAGATACTGATTGCAGTCGTATTGGCTGGTGAAGGTCGGCCCTGCAGTGCTTCCGCCCACCAGCCAGACATATTTGCTAAGTTGAAGGGCGGCCATGATCAGTCCGCTGGCCGGATCGCTATCGCGTCGATCTCCACGAGGATGTTCGCCAGTTGGCTGCCCACGGTGGTGCGCACGGGATAGGGCGCCGGAAAGCGGCGCGCGTAGACGTCGTTATAGGCGGGGAAATCCTGCTGCAGGTGCTGCAGGTGCACGGTTGTTTTCACCACGTCGGCGAGGCTCAGCCCTACTTGGGCGAGGGCCGTCTCGACGTTATTGATCACCTGCTCCGTCTGGGCGGTGATACCTTCAGGCACCTCGCCGGTTTCCGGATCCTGTGGTCCAAAGCCGGCGGTGAAAACCATGCCGTTGAGTTCCACTACATGGCTGTAGGGACCTGCCGGGTTGGGAAGTTGTTCACTGAGAATTGCTTTCTTGCTCATTTTCTTCCTTATCTATGGTTTGGGTTTTTGGGTCAAGGACGTCGGATGTGCGTATAGACCTCGTATCGGTCTGCACGGTAGACGGCATCGGCGCGTTGAACCGGGGTGCCGTGTTCGTCCGCGAACACCTGCACAATATGCAGAGCTGGGGCCCCCGTCGGCATCCTCAGCAGGGTTCCTTGCCTGTCCGACAGCGCCACCGCCCGGATCGTGCGCTTGCCGGAACTGATCTGCACTCCGGCCGACTCCAGCAGCTCGTGCAGCGACCCGTCGAGATCGCTGGCGGTCGTCCAGCTGAAACGTTCGGGAAGGTGAGCCGTTTCCAAGCACATCGGTTCGCCGTCGGCCATGCGAAGTCGTTCAATGACAACTGTCTTTTGTTTCTGCCCTAGCCTCAGGTCGGTTGCCACGGCGTCCGGCGCCTTCCTGATTTCGACCCCGAGCAGCCGGGTGGAGGGGGTGAGGCCTCGGACGCGCATGTCCTCGGAGAATGACGCGATTGTGTCGCCTTTTCCGATCACGCGCTTTTGTCCGTCGACGAAGGTTCCTTTGCCGAAGATGCGGGTAATGAACGAGTCGTCCTCCAGCACTCCGAGCGCCTGCCGTACCGTCGTTGGGCTGACGCCGTAGCGGGTCGCCAGTTTCTTCTCTGAGGGCAGCCGGGTCCCTTCATCGAGACCAGCACACATCTCTCGCAGCTGATCTGCGATCACGCGATACTTCGTTTGCTTCATTTCATCAGCCTATGACCGCTTGAAGTATTCGCTCATGAGCTGCTCGTACAGGTCGGTGGCTTGATAGAGCTGAGCAACGCCCACCTTCTCATTAGCCCCATGGGCGACGCTGAGCCAGCCCGGGCCGAGGCTGACGACCGTCGGGATGCCGGCTTCGCCCATGAAGTAGGCAGCATCGGTACCGCCGGGGTATGCAGCGATCGGCAGCGGCCGACCGAGCACCGAGGCGGCAGCTTGCTGTGCCGCATCCACGATCGGATGTGCCGGATCAATCTCGGTGGCCGGCATCCAACCCATGGATCCTTCGTGGTAGCGGACGACGGCGGTTCCCTGGCCCTCAACGGTCTGCTGCACGAGATCTTCAATCGCCTCCCGCACCTGGTCGCGTTCCATCCCAGGGACGGTGCGGATTTCTGCGCTCACGACGCAGTGCCCTGGCCAGACGCCGAAACAGACCCCGCCCTCGATCATCATTCCCGGGTTCACTGTTGGGGCGGTTGGTACCAGGCCTGGCTGGGCGATCGGGGGAGCGAACGACTCCAGGGCGAGCAGGACATCCGCGGCGACGAGGGTGGCATTGCGCCCGAGTCGAGGAGAGAGCCCGCTATGGCCCTGTGTGGTGTCGATAGCAATATCGAAACAGCAGATGCCGCGAGAGACCAGGTAGATGGCCTCCCAAGGCTCATCGATGCCGCTCGGTTCGCCGATCAGCAAGGCGTCCACGTCCGGCATCAGCTCCGACCGGACGAGAGATTGGGCGCCGGCATCCGAACCTTGTTCTTCATCGGCGGTGAGGATGAGAGATACCTTGCCAGGCAGATCGTTCCGTTTAGCGAATCGTTCCAGCGCGATCATCATCGCGGCCACGGCACCCTTCATATCGGTGGTGCCAAGACCGAAAGCAGTGTCGCCTTCCACCGTCAGGTCCAACGGGTCTGTCCGCCAGACCGACCGTGCGTCGCCGATCGGCTTGGTGTCAAGATGGCCGGTGAGGCCGAGATGGCCGGCGCCGCCGTGGTCCACCGTGGCAATCACGTTCGGGCGCCCGTTGACGAACTCGACAATCTCGTTGGTGATGTCTCGCTCGTCGAACCAGGCCGACACAGCGGCGGCGATTTCCCGCTCACCGGGGCCGGGATTCTGCGAGTCAATCGCAACAAGCTGGCGGGTGAGTTCGAGGACATCCATGCGTATCTCCTTCGGGCACGATTGCGACGCGGCCATGGTGCACCTTTACTGGGCGCATTATTGCTTCACCTAGAGTGCCAGTGTAGTTTCTAGAACTGTATCCCATAATGTCAGAAGTGCCATTTGATCCGCATGAAAATCGGCACCGACGGAAGGACGGGTGTGGACTTCATTGACACGCTGCAAGAACATAAGCTCATTGCGGTCCTGCGGGGAGAAGATCCCCGTCTCGTTCTCGATGCGGCCCGAGTCTTAATCCAGTCCGGGGTCTCGCTAATCGAAGTGACATTCACCGTTCCCGATGCCGAAGCGGTCATCAGCGAACTGGTTCGGGACCAAACCGGAGCCGTCATCGGCTCCGGCACTGTCGTTTCCGAGGCGCAGATTGAGGGTTCCGCACGAGCGGGAGCACAGTTCCTTGTTTCCCCCGGGGCTACCGACAGCCTCACTCGTGCCATGGCGGATAGTGGGATACCCTTCTTGCCGGGTGTATACACCCCCTCCGAGGCCATGGCCGCGGCCGCGGCTGGGGCAACAGCTGTCAAGCTCTTCCCTGCAGCGCATGCCGGAACCGGATACCTGCGCCAGCTCCTCGCGCCGCTTCCTGATCTTCAAGTTGTGCCCAGTGGCGGTGTGCGGACGATCGACATCTCGGGCTGGTTAACCGGCGGGGCTGCCGCCGTGGGACTGGGCTCGCTCGCCACCCCCGCCGACATCGCCGCCCGCGATTGGGCCGCCGTGCGCACCAAAGCTGCTGACGCTGTTGCCGCAAGCCGCGCCAGGGAAGAAGGTGCACCATGACCGGCCGTTCCTACGCACTGCGATGCGTCAGATGTGACGCCGAGAACGACCTTGGGCGATACGACTGCGCCCGATGCGCCGGAGTGCTGGTGGTAGATGCCGGACCGGTGGCCGACCTCACCCCAGCCAAGGGAACAGCGGGCGTGTGGCGCTACCCGCAGCTGCTGCCCTCGGCGTCCAATCAGGTGAGTATCGGCGAAGGCCAGACTCCTCTGATCGATATCTCTGGCCTGCAACCCGCCGGCCGCGATTTTCGCCTGTACGCCAAGCTGGAGGGCGCGAACCCCACGCTGTCCTTCAAGGACCGCGGCATGGCCCTGGCGGTCTCGATAGCCGTTGACCGTGGCTGCACTAGCCTGGTCGTCGCATCGACCGGCAACGCTGCCGTCTCCGCATCCGCCTATGCTGCGGCGGCTGGGCTTTCCTGCACCGTGATCGTCGGAACCGCCTCCAACGCAGCCAACAAACTGGCGGCCTGCCGAGCTTACGGCGCCAAGGTGAGCGAAGTGGATGGGGACTACAGCACTGCCTATGCAGCCGCCATGGCGGCCGAGTCCGAGACGATGATGAACGTGTCTACTACATACCGCAACCCGGTACTGGGGGAGGGATACCGTTCGGTGGCTCTTGAACTGGTGGAGAGCCTGGGCCGGGTTCCTGATGCAGTGATTGTGCCGATCGGAGCAGGCTCGTTCCTGCGGGCGATCGCCGCCGGGTTTCGGGATGTCAGTGACGTTACCGGTTCCGGGGTGGTCCCTCGGATGGTCGGGGTACAGGCAGACCGCTGCGCGCCACTCGCTCGGGCGTGGGACGAAGGCCGTACCGACGCCGCTTGGGAGCGGAGCCTTGCGGAACCGCTTTACCCCGAACGGACCTCCGCAACCGCTATCGCCGACCCATTGCGCGGGTACGAAGACCAGGGTCTGCTGACGCTGGAAGCGGTGAGGGAGACGCATGGCACGGTCGTCGCTGTCAGTGAGGACCAGATTGACGCCGCGACGCAGGCCTTGCTTAGCAGGGGCATCTGGGTGGAACCGGCTGCCGCAACAGCGGTCGCCGCTCTGGCAGTCGTTGATCTTCCCCCCGGTTCTACCGTGGTGTCGATGATGACCGGCCATGGCGTCAAGGCGACCGTTGCGCGCAACTCCTAGCGATGGCAGCAGCCTGCAGGACAATGTCGAGGCTGTCCAGGGCAAGCTAGTCATGGCCGACTGCGGGTCCCTAACTGATGCAATGGCCGGCTTCGGCGCAGGGCCTAACTGCGTAGGCACCACGCTTTACACGAATGCTCGCCCGAGGATGGGCTCGGACTTTGACCTAGTTGAGGAACTTGTTCAGGAAAGCCCCGTTCCTGTCATTGCCGAAGGCCGAATCCGGACCCCTGAGGATTTCCGGCGGTGCCTGGAGTTGGGAGCTTTCGCCGTGGTCGTCGGGACAGCGATCACTCATCCCACCACCATCACGAGGAACTTCGCCGCAAGCGCAGCTGCCGGTAGGCCATCGCACTACCGACGTTGTGCCTGATGGAACAAATGTTTTGTCGACTCTTCGGGTGAAGAACAACAGGCTCGCCGTGGCCGGCTACCTCTGGGCCTTCTCCGCTCTGACCCGCTCACCCGGTGAAGCATGTGCCGCAGGTAATCAGCAGCGCTGCAGCCGCCGAGAATAATTGGGGTTAATGCTGACATTATTTCCGCTTTCGCTGAACAGGTCATTCCCGCCCGGAGTATTGTGCCACTGGCCGGATCCACTCCGATCGTTTATGGAGCACTCGTCGAACCGCTCACAGTCGCTTTCATGCTGTACGGCGAGCCCGCGCGGAGCATGGAAGTAATCTCCTCGTCATCGGTGGTGGACCGATCGGACAATCCGTCATCCTGGCGGCGTTCCAAGAGGGAGCAGAAGGCGTATTGGTGTCCGAGCCTAACCCTGCACATCGCGCTTAATGCGAACGTCTCGGGGCACATGCACTTGACCCGCTAAGGCCAGCGCCCCTCGCGGAACACGTTCGGCGTGAATTCGGGGCTTGCAGACACGACCATCGACGCTGTAGGCATCACGGCGACTATAGGAGATGCCCTTAATCCGACACGCTATGGTGGGGTGATCTCACTTCTCGGTATGGGTGCACGCAGCGGCGCCGGACAGACCGATGTTTTGCGTGTGTTCATGACGTGTGCGTCCTGCGGGAGTGAGAACCTCGCGGCGGAGAGTTCTCGAGTTCTGAAGTAGCAGTGGCCTGTTAGTCGTCTTGCACCTTGCGTTCTGCACCCCGCCGATAACCTACCTTATGTCAGGTTGCCTTCAGCGCAATTTCAGAAGGCATAAGGTTGCGGATTCAAAACTTGGCCCTGGTGTAAAAGTGGAACCGAGGTTCGACGCATCCTAAAAACTAAGTCCCCCTATGAGTTAGGAGCATCGGCAGCAGCATATACCGATATATGGCGGGGACTTGTATGGGTATAGGGTTCATTGTCCCATCCACCAAATCTCTCCACGAGCCGCAGTCCAGCTATTTCAGCAAGAAGATCTAACTCCAAAGGAAAGGCATACCGAATTACGTGTGTTGTTGTTTCGACCGGACCATTGTCCAAAATTGTGTGCTCCCCAACAAGTATTTGGTTAGCTCTATCGACCGAAATCGCATCGATCATAATCGCGCCTTGCTTGAGTACCCTACTGGCGTGGTAAACACCGGTTTGGGCGTGGAACTGGGTGGGCTCAAAGGCTTCCAATACAAATTTCCCACCGACTTCCAACTGCGCCTTCACGTTCGCTAATGCCTCGATCTGGCGTTCCTTAGTCAGTGCAGCAAAGAACGTATTCAACACGACAGTTATCACATCGAACTTCTCGCCCGAGTTAAACTCAATAAAGTCGCCACGGACCGTACGGACGGACCGATTAGCATCTCTTTCCCGTAAAGCTTGTAGCATGTTTTCGGAACTATCAACACCTAGGACATCATGTCCACGGTCGGCCAATGGAAGCGCAATTCTTCCATTTCCCACGCCCAACTCAAGAAACCTAGACCTTGGCGGCACCAAAGTTTCAAGAAAATCAATTGTCGCTGAAGTGTCGAAGTCAATTGGATACATGGCATCGTAGTAATTCGTGAGCTTCTCGCTATAACCAACGTTCTCGTCCATAATCTATCCCCTTCTAAGCTTTCTCAAACGAATCGATATCCATAGGGCTGAGTCTACGCGGCGGTACTCTCAACCCCCACCAAAGCGCTCCAGCAGTAGCCGCTACCTGGAGAAGTAATAATATAGGCGATATAACGCCGACGATGATCGTCAAAACTAAAGGTACCATGCAAACAATAGCTAGGATCGCGGCACCCAGCATTCCCAATGTGATTCCCTGTTGGTCGTCATTCGGACTGTGGGCTGCGGTTAAGGAGCATCCGATTAGTCCCGGAATCGCCAATAACAGCATGGGGATGGCATAAGTAACTACTCCTAGTGTCAACACTATGGTGCAGACTAAGGAAGCCCACAAGAATAATATTACACCGGCCGCGCAGCCAGCTAACCGGCGGAGGGTCGCTACGGAAAACGGCATTTGACGTCCGAGGCCTGGAACTTCGGTCATGATCTGCATCGGATAACTAGCCAAAAGAGCAACTGCCGCTGCGCTCATAGCAAAGGCACCGCCAACAACTAAGGGATTATTGATTCCCGACACAATAGGAAGCACACTCGGAATCACCGCAAGCATTACTATTGTCGAAGTTTTACCTCTTAATCGTAGGAAGTATTGTAGGTGCGCAGCAACAAATGATCGACGCACCCCAGAAATACGGGCGACTTCTAATCCACGGCGCGTTACTGAACTACTGGCAAAGGCATAAGACAGTTGTCTGATATCGAAGATATAGAGTGAGGCGCCCAAGTGAGCGGCACGCGATCCACTGGAGAGGAGTTCAGCGCGGCGGATCCGGTCGAACATAAACAGCAAAGGAGAAGCAAGAGCAACTACCGCTACGCTTACGTATACGGGCCATCGAGCCCCGCCGAGAACGAGTATTGGCCAGTTTGACGGAGCAGCCAAGAACATGGTCTGTAGATGTATAACGCCGCCTTTTGAGTTCAATACGGCAATTAGATAGATAACGATACTGGCTGCGAGGATCGCGCCGATACAGATGCGATCGAGGAGATCTTTCCTTGCCGTTACCTGCGCTAGCAAGGCAAGCATTGCGATTGCGACTGCCAGCAATGCAGTGCAAGTTATCGTCAATAGCAAAGTTTCGGCTGTCAGCGTCTTTGGCGATAGAAGTATGACGGGGAGGTACATCGCTTCGAACAAGACCACCACTATAAAGAGCGATCTAACTGCTGGTTTCGCCAACATCGCGGAGCGGCGGAGTGGAAGATTCAGCCACCAAAACCCTGCAGGACCGTTAACACCTATCGGGCCTGTCCTTGCAAGCAGCATTAGAAATGCACATACCGCCACGAAGTAGAAACATGCTACCCCTTCGCTCAGACTTAGCGTGCTATACCCAGGATTCGTCACAGCGCGAACGATTGTCTCTTGAGAAGTGACTTTCTCACGAATGCTTGTGATAGCAGAGTACGAGACGAGCCCAACGAGCATCATAGTGAGAAGTGATACGTACATGTCGGTCAAACGACTAGGCCAGTCGATTACGCGATTCCGGTGGGTAGCTCTTCGCGTGATCGCAACAGGGGAGCTGCTGCCCCGGCCCATAGACGACGCTGTATCGATACGGTCGCTACGCAGCAATTGCTTCAGCGCCCTCTCTTGGAGTCAAATAACGGACTTGGGTATCAATGAAAATGCACGCGTCGACTGTATCTTCAAGGAGGGTGGCGTCATGGGTAATAATAATTGCGGCTTGGCCGTGATCGATATTTTCTCGGACTCGCTTTGCCAGCCGGTCGCGCATACCTGGATCTAGACGTTGCTCTGGTTCGTCTAGTACTAGCAATGCTGCCGGCCTGATAAACGCGGCCGCCAGAAGTAATCGGCGACGCTGACCAGAAGATAGGGTATGAGGAAACGCATTTGCATGATTTTCCAGACCAAAAAACTCAAGTTCTCGCGCGACCTGTGATTTATCAACATGATGGCCTGTAGCGATCAGGTTTAGGTGCTCACCGACTGTTAGCCAAGGGAAAAAAGTATCTTCATCAAAAACCATGGAAACTAGGCGCCGAAACTCGGGCGAGCGTTCATCCAGTCGCTGACCGAGGAATAGTATACGCCCCCCTAGTGCTCGTTGTAGTCCAACTATTGTCCTCGCAACTGAAGATTTGCCTGCACCGTTGCTGCCGATAAACCCAATAGATGTCCCGAGTTCTATCTTGGCACTAATAGGACCACATACGGGTGACTCATCATAGCCCACTATGAGCTCATTTATCTCAAGGACTGGCTGCATAGCCACCTCTCTTCTAAGAGTTACAGAGCGGAATAGCGCCTACCAGGGCGGGCGTGCCTGCTCGCATATTGTCAGTTGCTAACGTCAGTTGGCCATATAGGCAAAGCCTTGCGACTCCACTGTTTAGTACAACCTATCCTAGGTTTCTAGCCATTTTTATCGTTACATTTTTGTTATGCTTGCGTCTTGACAAGAGCGCATGCTCTCTAGCAGGTTGTACGAGGGGGAAGCGTGTTGATTATTATGGCCTCCCTCATTTTGCAATTCAACTACTGCTACTACATTTGGGAGTAACTAATGGATCACAACCTGAGCAGCCTGATCGACTCGTACGCAAGTTTCGCCACGCCGGCCGAAGTGGCTAATGCAGCTGCAACTGAAGGCCCCGGAGTCATCGTCTGGACCACGACGTTCCTGAGCTCCATTTGTGGAACGCTCGGAGCCACGAGCGCCGCACTCTGTTAAGCCAGACGGCTCGTTAGAACTAAACGAGCGAGTCCGAGGGGCAGGAATTTCTTGCCCCTCGGACTCAACCATCTCTCATAGGAGTTCCTCATTCGTTCGCCGTATGTTATCCCGTATAACCATCCGGAGGTTGCTTCCATCTCGTGGACATACCCATTCGGCCACAGAAATGATCCATACGGAGCAGCTGGAGGTGTTCATGTAATTGAACACATGCTCGTCGACGGATCTGGAAAGAAAACGCTAAGGCGTCTCAGTGATGCGGGAGTCCTTCTTAATGCTAGGACTCTCTCTGATACGATGCAGTTGACATACACGTTTCATCCATCTCAAGTAGATTGGATTGTTGAGACGCACCATTCACTCATGTCAGCTGACATCAACGGTGCGACACTTGCACATGCAGCGCGAATAGTGAGTCAAGAGACCGCAGAATCAAAAGCAAAGTTGGATGGTCTCCGAGAGAATTGGGTCGCGCTCCAGCAAACCCTTTATGAATCACCGCAGTTCGCACATGATGGATTCGGGTATGACGTTGCTACCTGGACTGCAGAAGCCCGATCAGCAGTGCTCTTACTTGCGGAAACTATCAAGTTGTCCACGCCCACGGTTGTCGGGTGCGGGAATTTTGCCGCGGAGGTACTTGCATACCCGTTTGGGTCTGAGACGTCCCCTACTCGCTCCGGAGTTGCCGAACATAGGGCACCAGAACTAAATGCCCCCGAAGAGGGACGCTTCCACGGCCAGCGAAGCCGTCATCTGCTGGGTATCCCGATCAATTTCAACGTTCTGGGGGATGCGAGCTACCTAGCAACCTGGTGCGTGGTCGAAGCACTGAGGCATATCCTCAACCTTGAAAATCGAGAAGCCGATGTCAGCCTTGGTATATTCGGACCTTTTGGCCTTCTTCGTTCTGACTGCATCTCAATCGTATACAGGCCGCCCGAGGCTGACGGCCTGAAGGACCAGGAGACAATCAAGAACGCAGTTAAAGCGTCCCAGCGACTACTCGAAAGCCGCGAAGATTTCAATAAGATTCAGGCTAAGGTTACAGAAAGACTTCGAGCAATGCTTATTAGCCCAGACCAGCAGTCCTCGATAGCAGGCAAGCTCGCGTTGGCGGGTGAGGCCGACTTGTCATCAATACACGCGAACCTTGCCTCTTTATCGCAGGAAGAAGTTGTCCGGAATGCAGTGAACCTCCACGCGCTACCGGTTTTCACAGTCCCAGAGATGATGCTGAAATGATGCTCTCGGAGATACCGCTCACTACCATCAGGAACGGTAGGCAAGCAGCCATCCTGGTCGGATCGTTCACGCCCACGTTGGATGCATCGCTGCGCGTCGTTTATATACCGGCAGGCTCCCGATCGACCATATCCGGACGGGTCTCTACATTCCTAAAGCGCCAAGCCGATCCTTATGACATAACTGTAACTTCGAGTACGGACCATCATGTCCTCGCCTTTGATGGAAGACCAGGTGAAGTCGCATCGGCCTTGGCAGAAATTCAACGAATAATTAAGAGTCTTGAGCTGCTTGATTCTAGAGGGCTATACAGTACTGAAGTAACTTATCCGAAATCTTTACTGCCAATTATTCAGGACCAAATCTGGAGAAAGGTGAAGCCCCAGTGGATCGAGTTGAAGTCGGATAAATTCTCTCCCGGCCAGATCTCGAATCTATCTGCCGCTTCCCAGATGTTTGTTCTATTTCGTGGCCTGGACACAATCGGTGCCGAGGAGGCATTATCGTGTTTGGATGATTCGCTACTACACGCCCCTGGGCGCCCTTCAGAAGATTTCGGTACGAATTTGAGAGGCAGTAGCAAGGCAATTTACAACTTCGGCGCGGCTCGATCGAGTGTCATTCTCTCCATCCCCACGCTCCCCTCGAGTCGACCTATAGCATTAGCGCAAACAGCCGCGCTTCAGTATCTCTACGCAGACTCGGTGTCCCTTCTATTCAGTACTTTGCGAGACCACGATGGACTGTGCTACTCCCCTCGAGTGATATCTCACCGCTCAACAGCGGGAAGCATCCTTCATACGATCTTCAGCATTGAAGGGGCAAAAACAGCTTCGATAGAGGATGCGTTTAGGCGCCAGGCGGAGATTCTTTCAGAGCAGAACCGGAGCTACTTCGAGGACCTATCGGTCAAATCCCACAATAGTCTCGCAAAATGGATTCGTTACAGTACCGCTTCAAATATGATCTTGGAGTTTTTGATTCAGATCTTGATTATGAGTTCCGATCGTTCCAGCTTGGTCGAAGCGCCCGAAAAGATACTTGACCTGGAGCTAGTAGATATCGTTGAGGCTTTCACGATGTCATGTTCACCCACACGTTATTTTTCCATCATCACCTAGGCCGGTAGAATTTTGAAGAACGTACTTGTCATAGTAACTGGTGCCTCGAGCGCGATGTTCACTCCGTACAACCTCAACTGGGCGAAGATCGCCTTTCCAAAGTTCAATATTAGGGTAATGGTCACAGAATCTGCGCAGCAGTTTGTGACGACGGCGGCCGTCCAGCAGCTCCTAACGCCAGGCTCAGTGTTTAGCGACAGTTGGCTAGATGCTACGGAATCTTTTCATGTGGAACTGGCCATCTGGGCTGACGGGATTGTCGTATCCCCCGCGACTTTCAATTACGTAAATTCATATGTCTCGGGTTTAGCTGACCGGCCCTCGCAGCTGTGCCTACATGCTTGCAAAGGGCCGAAAGTTTTCACGCCATCCTTTCCCCCCGGAATAGATCCGGAACCGTGGCTTACAAAGCTACGATCCATGCCGGATACTGTCGTAGCGCCGTTTGTGCCGGCGCTCAGTAGTGGAACGAAACAGGTTGAACGCACCGGGAGTGCACCACTTATGAATGGATTACAACTACTAAAAGAGAGACTTACGTCTTGAATAACAAGCCACTACCTATCGCTTCTTTCACGACGACGCGCAAAGCTACCCATATTTTCGAACATCAGGATGGGTTTATTTGGATACGGACCGCTAGCAACAACGCGGGATTCCCGCGGGAGAGTTGCGTACCGTTCACACCCGACAACTCCTTAGCGGAAGAAGTAATTTGTGATCCTGGCGTTATCGCAAGGAATGGGCGGGCTTACTTTACGTCGCAATCTAAGCCGGTTCTAGACGAGCTGAACTTGGTCAGCGATCTTAACGCTGAGGACAAGCTGGGTCTAATCGAGATGCTCGGCAGCGCTTGCGGCGCTCTACGCAGTTCGGCGTCAGGAATAGATAATATGCCAGATTCTCGGCCTGTTCCCGATATTATAGAATTGCTCGATATCCATGGGTCCAACCCCTACGGTTCGGAGGTCGCCCACGCAGCCCTGGAATCGATTCGTCAGTTTGTCGATAATGAGCGCTTGAATCAGTTGGTGACCTGGTATAAAAGCCAGCATGAACTGGAGCCCTGTCACGGAGAATTTTCTCTCGCAAATATGGTGAGGAGTGACGAGAACAAGCGTGTGAGCATACTTATGGAGGATTCGTTACCGGTTGCACCAGTCGCGTTCGATGCCGGTTGGTTTCTCGGCGATCTGTATGAAAACATTATGTCGCCCATGGGGGCATTCGATGAGATATCGGCTGTGCACGCGGGACGACTTTTTCTTAGCTCTTATTCAAGAGAAGCCGGGCTTGACTTGGTGGGACTCTCGGAGAATTTGCACTACAGTTTTATCCTGCGCTTACTCTATCATTATGTGCAGTTTCGCATCAGTGCTTATTCGCCTAGCCACGAAGAGTATTTCCTCGAAGCCATTAATGACTTGTTCGTGAGGCAGCCGTTCACGTTCACAGGTGAGTTGTTCGGCTTCGAAGAAGTCGGAGGTTTGGTGAATTGAGACCAACGGGTGCACCTTTGGAGAATGTAGTGGATGTGCTCACTCGTCTACTGGGCGATGCTGTTTACGAGCACACTAGCGATAACAGCTTTTTCGGACGGAATCACAATGCCGTTCTTAGGACAGAGAGTCAGCGAATTATTTTCGCTAAACAGCTCAGAGATGTTCCTGGTGCAGATGCCCGTTTTATAGCTTGTAAGGACGCCGACCATCTATTCCGACAATTAGAAGTCGGTTCTGTCTCTACGCCAGAACTGATCGCAGAGGACGCCGAGACACGTGTACTGGTCTACGAGTATGTTGATGGTCGATCGCTTCCGCTGGCGTTGAGGGTAGATGAGTATGATACCGACTTGTGGACCGAGATGGGAAAGAGCCTAGGCGGAATACACGGAAGCGATGGGTCCATGGCTCCTCCACCAAACGCATCGAGTGCGCCAGGAAAAACAGTTGTGGAGCTTCTCGACGCGTTGGACTTCGACTCCTTCTGGAACCTATCTGGTGCTGAAATTGAAATCTGGGCGATACTTCATTCGCAGAGAGCGACTTTGTGCCAGGTTTCAACAAGACTCGACCCGTCCCGACGTAGACCAATACATGGCGATCTCCGCCTAGACCAGTTCCTATTGGACCGAAGTGGGAAACTGTGGATCTGTGACTGGGATGAGTTTAATGCTGGTGACCCGGCACAGGATCTAGGCATGCTCTGTGGGGACGTATTCCTCGCGTTCCTAAATCAGGGTATTCAAGATCTGGGAGCCATATCGGTAGAGAATGGTAGCGATGGGTCTGAGCTTATTAGAGCCTGCCTAGGGTCGTCAGCGGCGAAGGCTCGTACTGCGATTACAAATGTTTCCGGGGCATACTTTGCGTCGACAAGTGGGGCCGGCATCGTTGACGATACGTTTTATGTACGTAGTGGATGGTTTGTTGTCTGGCATATGATCGAGCGGGTTTTAGCGCGAGCTTCACTCCGCGCTTATTGCACTGCGATAGATAAGGCGATATTGGGGATAGCTGTAGCCATGGCAGTGTCGCCTGGTAGTTCCATGAAATCGATAGGCCTCGATCATGAATAACAATGAGCTCTTGGATCCGGCTGTTCGAGGTGTGCTAGATATGTATAGAATCGCACCGCGTAATGAAGAAGCTGTTGCTCTATACGGCGATGAGGTAGTTGCGTCGTCTGGATCTATAAGCGGCCTTGCCGGCCCTCTTTCTGAGCATATTTATAGGACGCACCATAGCGGGATGGATGAGATCGATGACAAGCTCACGAAGGAGGGGATGTCGGATCCTGTATTGGAAAAAGAGCTTCAAGCTGCGACTTCAGGGTACAGCTTTCGCCAACGAATTCGGGTAAGCGATCGAAGAGGAAAATCTGTAATCGTTGTGATCAACGGCGTACGGGTTTTGCTCGAACCAGAGCGCTTCGAGGTATTACAAGGGACCGATGAAGTTATAGTAGATGTCCCCTCGCTGCGCCCTTTTGTCTCGCCTGGCTTCATTTATTATCGCTCTCCCGCCTCTGACAATCTCAGAGTCGGCACCCGCGTTTATATGAGTCTCGGTGACGCGTCGTTAGGGCCGGAAGTCTGGGCTGCGGTTCAGCGGTACACCCCGGAGATCAGTGCGGCGTTTCATGCGAAAATTGCATCGTCCAGGGTGCTATACCCTCGCCGCGATGCGGTAGTCATCTATCTACCAATTTCTGTGGGGCATGAAGAGCTTGTATATCTTGCAAGCAAATTTTCAGGCTCTTCACTGTCCTTGGGCACCACCTCCGCGCTGATTTGTAAACTCGCACCTGGGATTGGTTATGCGCACGAACCATATGACCCCGCACTCCTCGGATCAAGAACCAGTTTTGGACAACACAGAAGCGGCCTTCTTGCTAAAGCGGTGATACTCACACACAAGAATCAGGGACGTTCAGAAGACGTCGCCGACATTTTCCGGGGAGCAAATGTGGACCCGAGGGCAATCTATATGAATGTTCAATGAACCCAGGCTGGCTTGCTGATCAATCGTGCAACGCCCGTCCTGAGTAACTTCACGGCGCAGGGCGGTGGATGACGTTTGCCGCCTCTACACGATATGAAGGACAGAGATTAGGGGCTCTATGATTTCGGTCAAGCTGCCCGGGTAGGTTTATGGGGGGGGGGGGGCGGTGTCTTCGTAGAGGGTTCCGTCGCCAAGCATGGCGAAAAGGACATCCGAGCGTCGCCGGGCTAGGGCAATAATCGCCTGGTTGGGCGTTTACCTTCAACGCGGTTGCGCCTGCAATACGCCCTCGAGGGCGCGTGATTCAGGGCCGCGAAGGCTGGGAGGAACAAGGCACGTTTGAGTTTCTTGTTACCTCTCCGGCTCCGATGTTCACCTCGGATCGAGGTCCCCGAGCGGCGCGTGACCGAAGCGATTCCGGCGTAGGAGGCCAGATGGGCGGCGGAAGCGAAGTGCTTGCCGGTGACTTCGGTAAGGAACCGAGCGCAAGTCCTGACGCCGATGCCAGGCATCGAGGTCAGGACTTCATTAAGAGGGTGGACCTCCACCAGAGTTTCGAGCTGGGAAACGATCTCGTCGCGCTGCCGGCGCAGTGCCAGTAGCTGCTCAGCGAGTTTGGGCAGCACGATCCCGGCCGCACCGGTGTCCACGACCACGACCGTTTGCTTGCTCCAGGGTGGTGAACACAGCCTCGGTCAGGCGTTCGGCGGCGCGTGGGGCATGCTTCCTCAGCCGTGCTTTGACGTGTCCGCGGCCGGCGGTCTTCAAGGCAGCGGGAGTTAGGTAGAGGGTGAGCAGATCCGCGACCGCCGGATGGTCTAGGTGCGGGCCCAATACCCATTCCAAGGCGGGATGGATTTGGGTATGCAGGCCGCGAATTCACTTGGAAGCGGCGGTGATTTGCCTGGCGAGGTCATCATCTAAGCCGCAGAGCCCTCCGAGCTCGGCCAGGGTTTCATCGTCTAGTTCCACCGCCCGCAGCGTAGGCGGCATGGATCAGCAAGCGGTGGTGGTTGGAGGCCTGGCTTCTCTTCAAGAGACCTGCGGGAGGATTTGAGCCCTGGCCCGACCC